>JAUNWT010000056.1 GCA_030540195.1 Bacillota bacterium
TTCTAAGTCTTTAACTTCTGCACCTTCTTGGTTAAATACTTTTACGTTAAGCATTCTCATTTCCTCCTTCTTCAAATTATTCTGCAGCAGCTGTTTCTACAGCTTCTTCTACTACAGTTTCTTCAACTTCTTCTGGAGTGTAATCTACTAATTCATGTACTGGATTTACTTGACCAGCTTTTTTGATAGCAGTTTTAACAACAACTAAACCTTTTTTAGGTCCTGGTACTGAACCTTTGATTAATAATAAGTTGTTTTCTGGATCTACTGCTACAATTTCTAAGTTTTGAATTGTACGAGTTACATGTCCCATTTGTCCTGGTAATTTTTTACCTGGAGCGATTCTGTTTGGAGCGATTGGTCCCATTGAACCAACAATTCTATGAGCTCCTGAACCATGTCCTTTAGGACCAATGTGTTGTCCATGTCTCTTAATAACACCTTGATAACCTTTACCTTTTGAAGTTCCTGTTACATCTACGACTTCACCAGCTACGAAGCTATCAACAGTAATTTTATCTCCAACTTCATAACTCATCATTTCGTCATAACGAAATTCTTTAATGAAGCGCTTAGGAGCTGTGTTAGCTTTGTTTGCAATTCCTTTTTCAGCTTTGTTTGCTAATTTTTCTCTTTTGTCTTCGAAACCAACTTTAACTGCATCATATCCGTCAGTAGCAACTGTTTTCTTTTGTAATACTACGTTTTCAGTAGCTTCTACAACAGTAACTGGGATCAATACACCATCTGTAGTGAAGACTTGAGTCATTCCAATCTTACGACCTAAGATTCCTTTCATGAGTTACACCTTTTACCTTTCTTATAATTTAATTTCAATATCTACACCGCTAGGTAATTCTAATCTAGTTAAAACATCAACTGTTTCTGGTGTAGGGTTCACAATGTCGATTAAACGTTTGTGAGTTCTAATTTCAAATTGTTCACGTGAATCTTTGTATTTGTGAACAGCTCTAAGGATTGTATATATTTCCTTTTCAGTAGGTAATGGTACTGGACCAACTACTTGAGCACCTGATTTTTTTGCAGAAGTAATAATTTTTTCTGCTGAAGCGTCTAGAATTTTATGATCAAATGATTTTAATCTAATTCTAATTTTGTTATTTGCCATGATATTCTCTCCTTTCAAAATTCATATAGGATTTGATTCACTCATTGCGAATTACCTGAAACATGCCGTTTCATGACAACGCTTTTCGGTGTTTCAGCAACCTCGCACTTCTACGTGACATCAACGTTTGTATTATATGTTAAATTATGCCTAAATGCAATACTTTTTTTACTATTTTTTTAATTTTTTTTATAAAATTATTTTTTTCGAAAAAGTATGATTCTATGGGTATTATTTTTTCTCTTTTCTTTTATAAAAATAAAAGAGCTAACTCCGTAAAGTTAACTCTTCTAAACATATTTTTAATAGTTGTTTTCTACATAGTTTTCTTCACCATCTAATTTAGCTAATTCTGCTTGTCTTGCTTCTTCAGCTTCTTTAGCTAATGTTTCAGGTGATTTTAAAGGACCTCTGAATCCAGTACCTGCTGGTAATAACTTACCAATAAGTACGTTTTCTTTTAATCCTTTTAACATATCTTTCTTACCTTTAATAGAAGCATCAGTTAAGATCTTAGTTGTTTCTTGGAATGATGCTGCTGATAAGAATGAATCTGTTTCAAGTGAAGCTTTAGTAATACCTAATAAGATTGGTCTACCTACAGCTGGATGTTTTCCTTCTTTTAATGCTTCTCTATTTAATTCAGTAAATTGAGTAACATTAACATGAGTTCCAGGAAGTGTTCCAGTATCTCCACCTTCTACGATTCTAATTTTCTTCAACATTTGTCTTACGATAATTTCGATATGTTTATCTGAAATTTCGATACCTTGGATACGGTATACTTTTTGAACTTCTTTAATAATATAGTTTTCAACAGCTTCTGTATCAGCTACATTTAATAATTCTTTAGGATCAATAGAACCTTTAGTAATCTTATCACCAATATTGACATGATCACCAACATTAACTCTTAATTTAGCACCATAAGGAGTTAAATAACTTCTTGTTTCTAAATCATTAGAAACAACAACTTCCATTCTTCCTGAATTATCAATGATATTTGATACTTCACCTTCAATTTCAGAAATAATTGATTTAGCTTTTGGATTACGTGCTTCAAATAACTCTTGGATACGAGGTAACCCTTGAGTGATATCGGCACCACCGGCAACCCCACCATCATGGAAAGTACGCATTGTTAACTGAGTACCTGGTTCACCGATTGATTGTGCAGCCATAACCCCAACAGCTTCACCTAATTCAACAACATTACCTGTTGCTAAGTTACGACCATAACATTTTTTACAAACTCCGCCTTTAGCAACGCAGCCAAGAACTGAACGAATTTCAACTTCTTTAATACCTGCATCACATACAACTTTAGCGTTTTGTTCTGTAAAGATTTCACCAGCAGCTACTAATAATTCTTTAGTTTCTGGATGGTAAACATCTTTTTGTGAATAACGACCAACTAAACGGTCATATAATGGAACGATAACTGTGTTGTCATCTGTATTGTATAATTCAGTAACAACGAATCCTCTATCTGTTCCACAATCTTCTTCAGAAATAATAACTTCTTGAGCGACGTCTACTAAACGTCTAGTTAAGTAACCTGAATCGGCAGTCTTTAACGCAGTATCTGTAGAACCTTTACGGGCACCATGTGTTGAAATAAAGAATTCTGATGCTGTTAAACCTTCACGGAAGGCAGACTTGATTGGTAACTCGATTGTTTCCCCTTTTGGATTTGACATTAATCCACGCATACCTACTAACTGAGTGAAGTTAGAAAGTGATCCACGGGCACCTGAATCAGACATGATGAAGATTGGGTTACGATCATCAGCTTCGAATTCTTGACGAACGACTTCTTGTACTTCATCTTTAACACCAGTCCATAATTTGATTACGCTTTGGTATCTTTCTGCTTCAGTTAATTTACCTTTATTGTAGAATTGTTTGATTTGTTCAAGTTTTTGATCTGCTTTATCAAAGATTTCAAATTTAGCTTGAGGTACTTGGATATCGTAAGCAGATACTGTAATACCAGCAATTGTTGAATATTTGAATCCTTGATCTTTTAATTTATCAAGCATTAAGCTTGTATCAGTTAATGCAGATTGTTTGAACACTTCATCAATGATATTTCCTAAAGCTTTTTTACCTAATGGTTTTACTGGTTGTTGAGCAGCGATATGTGCTTTAATATCAGTTCCCATTGGTACAAAGTATTTATCAGGTGTACCAGTTAAGTTTTCTTTACCTGGTTCATTGATAAATGGGAATTGTCCATCAAAAATATCATTAAAGAAAATTTTACCTACAGTTGTAATTAAATAACTGTTATTTTGTGCTTCTGTAAATGTTGCATTGTGTAATGCAGATGCTTTAATTGCAACTCTTGTATGAAGAGTAACTGTTTTAGCAAAATAAGCATGATCCACTTCATTTCTATCAGCAAAGACAGTACCTTCACCAATTGCTCCAACATCTTCTAATGTTAAGTAGTAATTACCTAACACCATATCTTGGGATGGAGTAACGATAGGTTTACCATCTTTAGGACCTAAGATATTTGTTGATCCTAACATTAATTGTCTTGCTTCTTGAATTGCTTCTTCACCTAATGGTACATGGACAGCCATTTGATCCCCATCGAAATCGGCGTTGAACGCAGGAGTTACTAATGGGTGAAGACGAATAGCACGTCCTTCTACTAATTTAGGTTCGAATGCTTGAATACCTAATCTATGAAGAGTTGGGGCACGGTTTAATAATACTGGATGTGCTTTGATAACTTCTTCAACGATTGGCCAAATTTTATCATCCATTTTATCAATTAATCTTTCAGCTGCTTTAATGTTTGTAGCGATTTCTTGATCAACTAAACCATGGATAACAAATGGTTTAAATAAGCTTAAGGCCATTTCACGTGGAATACCACATTGATACATTTTTAAATCTGGTCCTACAGCGATAACTGAACGTCCTGAATAGTCAACACGTTTACCTAATAAGTTTTGACGGAAACGTCCTTGTTTACCTTTTAATGTATGACTTAATGATTTTAATGCACGTCCTCCAGCACCAGTAATTGGTTTAGAACGACGACCATTATCGATTAAGGCATCAACAGCTTCTTGTAACATACGTTTTTCGTTTTGTACGATAATAGAAGGTGTTCCAAGTTCTAATAATTTTTTCAAACGATTATTACGAGTAATAACACGTCTATATAAGTCATTTAAATCACTTGTTGCAAAACGTCCACCATCTAATTGTAACATTGGTCTTAAATCAGGTGGAATAACTGGTAATGCTTCAAGAATCATCCATTCTGGTTGATTATCAGAAGATCTAAATGCTTCAATAGCTTCTAATCTCTTTAATAATTTTGTACGTTTTTGTCCTTGAGCTTCTTTTAATTCTTTAGAAACAAGTTCAAATTCAGCATCTAAATCAACTTGTTTTAATAATGTTTGAATTGCTTCAGCCCCAATTTGAGCTTCGAATGTATGACCAAATTGTTCATAACATTTACGATAATCTCTTTCAGATAAAACTTGTTTGTATTCTAAAGGTGTAGATCCTTTATCAATAACAACATAAGAAACGAAATAAATAATTTCTTCAAGTTGTTTTGGTGACATATCTAAGATCAATCCCATTCTTGATGGAATACCTTTTAAATACCAGATATGAGCAACTGGTGTTGCTAATTCAATATGTCCCATACGTTCACGACGTACTGCAGATTTTGTAACTTCTACACCACATCGATCACATACGACACCTTTATATCTAATTTTCTTATATTTTCCACAACTACATTCCCAATCCTTAGATGGTCCAAAAATTCTTTCACAGAATAGACCATCTTTTTCAGGTTTTTGAGAACGGTAGTTAATCGTTTCAGGTTTTTTAACTTCACCATAAGACCATTCACGAATTTTTTCAGGAGATGCTAATCCAATTTGGATTGATGAAAATTTATTAGTATTTGCCATTTTCTATTCCCTCCTTATAATGTTTCACTTTCTTCAGTTTCAGCTAATTCTTCAGATTCTACAGCATCAGTAACAACTTCTTTTTCTTCATTGACATCTTCTTTTTCAATTGATCTTGGGAAGCGTCTTTCTTCGTCTTCGATATTTCTTTCATCAATTTCTTGATCATTTTCATCTAATAGACGAATGTCTAATGCTAAGGCTTGTAATTCTTTCTTTAATACTCTAAATGATTCAGGTAATCCTGGTTCTGGCATTGGTTGTCCTTTAACAATTGCTTCATAAGTTTTAACACGACCAACAACATCATCAGATTTAACTGTTAAGATTTCACGAAGTGTATAAGCAGCACCATAAGCTTCAAGTGCCCAAACTTCCATTTCCCCAAATCTTTGTCCACCGTTTTGAGCTTTACCTCCAAGTGGTTGTTGAGTAACTAATGAGTAAGGTCCAACTGAACGTGCATGTAATTTATCATCAACCATGTGTGATAATTTAACGAAGTACATAATACCTACAGATACAGGTGAGTCGAAATATTCACCAGTACGTCCAGAAATAATTGGTTGTTTACCATCTTCACTCATTCCTGCTTCTTTCATTAAGCTTTCTAAGTCTTCACGATGTAAACCATCGAAGGCAGGAGTTGCAATATATAAACCTAATTGTTTAGCTGCATAACCTAAGTGTAATTCTAATACTTGTCCGATATTCATACGAGATGGAACCCCTAATGGATTTAACATGATATCTAATGGTGTACCATCTTCTAAGTGTGGCATATCTTCAATTGGTAAGATTTTTGAGATAACCCCTTTGTTACCATGACGACCAGCCATTTTATCTCCTTCAGAGATTTTACGTTTTTGAACGATATATACTTTAACAACACGGTTAACACCAGGTTGTAATTCATCACCGTTTTTACGATCAAAGATTTTAATGTCATGAACAATACCAGCCCCACCATGAGGAACTCTTAATGAATTATCTTTAACTTCTCTTGATTTTTCACCAAAGATTGCAAGTAATAATTTTTCTTCTGCAGATAATTCTGCTTGTCCTTTAGGTGTTACTTTACCTACTAAGATATCTCCTTCTTTAACTTCAGCACCAATCATGATGATACCATCACTATTTAAATTTTTACGTGCTTCGTCTCCAACGTTAGGAATATCTCTTGTGATTTCTTCAGGACCTAATTTTGTATCACGACATTCAATTGAATATTCATCGATATGAACAGATGTATAAACATCTTCTTTAACTAATCTTTCAGACATGATAACCGCATCTTCGTAGTTATAACCATTCCATGTCATGAAACCTACTAATACGTTTTGTCCTAATGCTAATTCACCTTGTTCCATTGCTGGACCATCAGCTAATACTTGACCAACAACGACTTTTTCTCCAACTTTAACGATTGGTTTATGGTTGATACAAGTTCCTGCATTGGAAATAGCAAATTTAGTTAAACGATATTTGTGAACAACTGCTTCATCATCCACAATTTCAATACGTTTTGCATCTACATAGCTTACAGTACCGTTATGTTTACTTACTAAAGCGGCACCAGAGTCTCTTGCTGCTTGATATTCCATACCAGTTCCAACAAATGGTGTATGTGGATTTAATAATGGTACGGCTTGACGTTGCATGTTGGCACCCATTAAGGCACGAGTCGCATCATCGTTTTCCAAGAATGGAATACATGAAGTGGCAACAGAAACGATTTGTTTTGGAGAAATATCGATAAAATCAACATCTTCTCTATTAGCCATAATGTTTTCACCTAAATGACGAGCGATAACTTGTTCATCTAAGATTTCACCTTCATCAGAAGTTTGTACATTGGCTTGGGCAATAATATAGTTCTTTTCTTCATCTGCAGTTAAATAACGTACATCATCTTCATCAATAACACAGTTATTTACTTTACGATATGGTGTTTCAATAAATCCATATTCATTGATTTTAGCATAAGATGCTAAAGTTGAAATTAACCCGATGTTTGGACCTTCAGGAGTTTCGATTGGACAGATTCTTCCATAATGGGAAGCATGTACGTCACGGACTTCATATCCAGCACGATCTCTTGATAAACCACCAGGCCCTAACGCAGATAAACGACGTTTATTTGTTAATTCGGCTAATGGATTAATTTGATCCATGAATTGAGATAATTGTGATGAAGCAAAGAATTCTTTCATTGCTGCAGTTAATGGACGAATATTTGTTAAAGATTGAGGAGTTACTGAATCAACTTCAGATAAAGACATTCTTTCTTTAACAACTCTTTCCATTCTTGATAATCCAATTCTAAATTGATTTTGAATTAATTCTCCTACAGAACGTACACGTCTGTTTCCTAAATGATCGATATCATCTAATAAACCAATACGTGCCATATGAGATACTCTATCTTCAGGAGCTAAATCGTATGAATTGAAAATATCAACTAAGTTTAACATGTATGAATAAGCAGCAATCATATCAGAAATTGTGACATATTTACAATTTAATGATAAATCTGTACCAATAACTTTCATGACTTTTGTGCGTGATTCATCAACATAAACATTTAATACTTGTAAAACACCGTTACTTTCTAAACGAGGATTTGTTTTCATTTCAACAGTGTGAGCTCCAGCTTCAAAAACTGGTCTTAATTTATCAACAACATCATTAGTAACAACTGTACCTTTAGTACATACAACGTTACCATCTACATCTTTTACATCTTCAGCTAAAACGCGTCCAGCAATACGATCTAAAAGACTTAATTTCTTTTTAAATTTAAAACGTCCTGCTTTTGCTAAATCATATCTTTTTGGATCAAAGAATCTAGTATATAAAAGATTTGTAGCACCTTCTAAAGTAGCAGGTTCTCCAGGTCTTAACTTATTATAAATTTCAATTAAAGCTTCTTCAGTATTTGTTGTATTATCTTTTGCTAAAGTGTTCAAAATAAATTCATGTTCACCGAAAACATCGATAATATCTTCATTACTAGATAACCCTAATGCACGTAATAAGACAGTCCCTGGGATTTTTCTATTACGATCAATACGAACGTTTAAAACATCTTTTGCATCATTTTCGAACTCTAACCAAGTCCCTCTTGATGGGATAATACTACCTTCAAAGACAGTTTTACCACTTTTATCAATGGCATCTGCAAAGTATGCCCCTGGTGAACGTACTAATTGAGAAACAATAACACGTTCTGCCCCATTAATAATGAAAGTTCCTGAATCCGTCATTAATGGGAAATCACCCATAAATACTTCTTGTTCTTTGATTTCACCAGTACCAGAATTGATTAAACGTAAAGTAGCACGAATTGGTGCTGCATAGTTTGCATCACGATCTTTACTTTCGTTTACTGAATACTTTGGTTCATCAAAAGCACAATCAACAAACTCTAATGATAAAGTTTCATTGAAGTTTGTAATTGGGTAGATATCATCAAATACTTCTTTAATTCCTACTTCTTTAAACCATTTGTAAGAATTTGTTTGAATTTCTACTAAATTTGGTAACTCTAAAGATCCTGAAATCCTAGAGTAATTACGACGAGTAATTTTGCTTTTTGCTGTAGTTGTTTGCTTTTCCACGAATTAACTCCACCCTTCTTTATCTCTATTAAACTGTTTTTGAGCGCACAAAAACGCTTGATTTTAAATATTAATAGTCATTATAGTATTTTAGATAAAGGTTTTGAAAAAGTCAATACCCTTTTTACAAAAAATAAAAAAAGAAATATTAGCTTTTTACACTATGTAATAAGTAATATCCCTTATCTCTTTTTACAATTTCACAATTACCAAAAACTTCTTCCATTTTCTTTTTAGCCGAAGGAGCTCCTTGTTTCTTTTGTAAAATAACCCATAAGCTTCCTTGATCATTTAAATGTTCAATTGCTTCAACTAAAATCGTTGTAACAACTTCTTTCCCCGCTCTTACTGGAGGATTTGTAACAATCACATCATAACTTCCTTGCACATTTTCATAAATAAAACTTTTATAAATATTTGCATGAATGTTATTGTTTTTCGCATTCATCTTAGCAAGTTCAATGGCACGATCGTTCACATCAACCATATCCACATTTAATTGTGAATAAACTTTATTAAGACATATTCCAAAAGTACCATAGCCACATCCGATATCAAGAAGTGTTTTTTCATCATTTATTTCGATATTTTCTAATAAAACACGTGATCCATAATCAATCATACTTTTAGAAAAAACACCATTATCACTTGTAAATAAAAGATCATATTTATGATATCTAAAAATAAATTGTGTTTGTTCACTTTTTAAATCTGTATTATCTGTAAAATAATGTTTCATTTGTATACCTCTATTTTCTTTATCTCTATTATACAAATAAATTGGATTTTAACCAATAAAAAAAGAAGAATCGTAAGATCCTTCTTTTAAATCAAAGTTATAATTATTTAACTTCTACTGTAGCTCCAGCAGCTTCTAATTTTTCTTTGATTTCTTTAGCTTCATCAGCAGATACTTTTTCTTTGATTACTGAAGGAACTTTGTCAACTAATCCTTTAGCATCAACTAATCCTAATCCAGTGATTTCTCTTACAGCTTTGATTACAGCAACTTTAGTTCCACCAACTTCAGTTAATGTTACGTTAACTTCTGTAGGTTCAGCAGCAGCTCCAGCATCAGCAGCAGCAGCTACAGCAACTGGTGCAGCAGCAGTTACGTCAAATTTTTCTTCGATTGCTTTTACTAAGTCATTTAATTCTAAAATAGTAGCTTCTTCTAAGTAAGCTAAGATATCTTCATGTGTTAATTTTGCCATGTTTATATTCTCCTTTTCATTTATTCTGCTTATTCAGCAGCTTCTTCTACTTTTTCTTCAGCAGGTGCTTCAACTGGTGCTTCTCCACCATTTTCTTCTCTTGCATCTGCTACAGCTTTTACAACTCTAGCGAATTTGCTAACTGGTGCTTGTAACATACCAAGTAACATTGAGTACATACCTTCACGTCCAGGTAATTTAGCAATTTCATTAATTTCTTCTACTTCTAATACTTTTCCTTCAACAATTCCAGCTTTGATTACTAAAGCTTCATGATCTTTAGCAAAGTTAGCTAAAACTCTTGCAGGTGCAACGGCATCACTATGACCGAATGCAATAGCGTTTGGACCTACTAATTTATCATTGATTTCAGCATATCCAGCGCTTTCAGTAGCTCTTTGAACTAATTTGTTTTTGTAAACTTTGAATTCTACGTCTTCTTCACGTAATGCTCTACGTAATTCAGTGACTTCAGCTACTGATAATCCACGATATTCTACTACTACAGCAGATTGTGAATCATTAAATTTACCAGTGATTTCTTCAACAACGACTTTTTTCGCATTGATTGATTCTACTGACATTGCTACACCTCCTATAAATTTTTATATATGCAACAATATACGCGCTATATTTAAAACTCCTATACGTAGATAGGAGTTCAAGTTCATTCATAAACTCAACACCTCGGTAACAAATTAAGGTTTCCCAGTTACTGTCTACGGTATATTGATTGCGACATCTTTTACAAACTATTTAGTAGTTTGAACTTTGATTGCAGGTCCCATAGTTGAAGAAACTGCAATATTTTTAATATAAGTACCTTTTGCTGATGTAGGTTTTAATCTTACGATTAAATCATAAATTGTGTTGAAGTTTTCAACTAATTTAGCATCATCAAATGATACTCTACCGATTGGTAAATGAACATTACCTTCTTTATCAGTACGGTAAGTTACTTTACCAGCTTTTGTTTCTTGAACTGCTTTAGCAACATCCATAGTTACTGTTCCAGTTTTTGGGTTAGGCATTAAACCTTTAGGCCCTAAGATACGACCTAATTTACCTAATTCAGCCATCATGTTAGGAGTAGCGATCATAACTTCGAAATCTAACCATCCTTTTTTGATGTCTTCTAAAATTTCTTTACCAGCAACGATATCTGCACCAGCATCTTTAGCTTCTTGAGCTTTTTCTCCTTCAGCTACAACTAAAACCTTTTTAGTTTTACCAGTTCCGTGTGGTAATACAACAGCTCCACGTAATTGTTGATCTGCTTGTCTAACATCTAATCCTAAATTGAAAGCAACATCGACACTTGCATCGAATTTTACATTACTTGTTTTTTTAACTAATTCAATAGCTTCTTCAGCTGAATAAAGTTTTCCATTTTCAATTAATGCAGCTGCTTCTGTATATCTTTTACTTTTCTTTGCCATTTAATTTCCTCCTTAGTGGTTATAACGGATTATCCTTCCACGTGATGCTTACGCATCGATTCCTTCAACTTTTACACCCATGTTTTTAGCTGTACCAGCAACGATTTTCATTGCAGCATCTAAATCATAAGCATTTAAGTCAGGCATTTTGTATTCAGCGATTTCTTTTAATTTGTCAGCTGATAATGTTCCTACAGTAGTTGTTCCTGCATTACTAGAACCTTTTTGTACTCCTAAAGCTTTTTTAATCATTTCTGAAGCTGGAGCAGTTTTTAATACAAAGCTGAAATCTTTGTCTTCATATACTGTTAAGACAACTGGTACTGTTTCTCCCATACGATCTTTAGTTTGATCATTGAAAGCAGTACAGAATTTAGGCATTTGGATACCTGCACCTGCTAATGCTGGACCAGGTTTAGCTTGCCCTGCTTTGAATTGAATTTTCATAACTCTAACAACTTTCTTACTCACGCGACATTTCCTCCTTGTAAAAATTTGTCCGTGTTGTGGTCAAATGGGTGTTACCCTTCCACACAACAATGAATACGCAATTATCCTATTGCGTCGACAACTAATTTACCATTATCTCTTGATAAATGCAATACTTTTTTATATTTTTTTTGCATTTTATCAAATAAATTTAAAAAAAAGAAAAACTCTAGGAATTCCTAGAGTTTCAAATGACTGATTAGTCTAAAGCAGCAATCATTGCTTTGTATGAATCTTCAACTAATGAAGCTCCACCAACTAAAGCACCATCAATATCAGGTTGTTCTAATAATGCTTTTAAACCTTCAGGTTTAACAGATCCACCATATTGAATTCTTACTTGATCAGCAACTTCTTGTCCATATAATTCAGCAACTACTGAACGGATGTATCCACAAACATCTTGAGCGATTTCGTTTGTAGCAGTTTTTCCAGTTCCGATAGCCCATACTGGTTCGTAAGCGATAACGCTTCTAGCAGCACATTTAGGACAAACATCTTTGTAAGCAGCAACTACTTGAGTTTTAACAACATCTTTAGTAGTTCCAGCTTCATATTGTTCTAATGTTTCACCAACACATACGATTGGAGTCATATCATTTTTAAGAACTTGAATCATTTTAGCGTTAACTGTTTCATCAGTTTCACCAAAATATTGTCTTCTTTCAGAGTGACCTAAGATAACCCATTCAACTCCGATTTCTTTTAACATTTCAACAGATACTTCACCAGTATAAGCTCCGCTATCTTTGAAGTGTACGTTTTCAGCAGCTACGATTAAGTTTTTAGCTCCTGCTTTTGCAGTTTGTAAAGCTAAGTATGGAGTAGCAATTCCCCAGTCAGCTTTATCAGTTACTTCTGGATCAACAGCTTCTACGAATGCTTTTGTAGCAGCGATTGTTTTATTCATTTTCCAGTTTCCTACGATAATTGGTTTTCTCATGATTACAAATACCTTCCTTATTATTTATCATCAATTGCAGCGATACCTGGAAGAACTTTACCTTCCATATATTCTAATGAAGCTCCACCACCAGTTGAGATGTGAGAAACTTTATCAGCATATCCAAGTTGCATTACTGCAGCAGCGCTATCTCCACCACCGATAATAGTGTTAGCACCTTCTAAACCAGCTAAAGCTTCACATACAGCGATTGTTCCTTTAGCGAATGGTTTCATTTCGAATACACCCATAGGTCCATTCCATACAACTGTTTTAGCACCAGCTAAAGCAGCTTTGATGTTTTCTACAGATTTAGGTCCGATGTCTAATCCCATGTATCCATCAGGTACATCTTCACCACAAACTTTAATATCACCTTCTGCAGCAAATGCAGTATTGATTACAGAATCTACTGGTAAGATTAATTTATCTCCAGCTTTAGCTAAGATATCTTTAGCTACGTCAATTCTATCATCTTCAACTAAAGAGTTACCGATTGAATGACCTTGAGCTTTAGCGAAAGTATAGCACATACCTCCACCAACGATAACTTTATCAGCAATTTTTAATAAGTTTTCGATAACTAAGATTTTATCAGAAACTTTAGCTCCACCTAAGATAGCAACCATTGGTCTTTCTGGATTACTTACAGCTTTTCCAATGTAGTTGATTTCTTTTTCTACTAAGAAACCAGCAGCTGATGGTAAATGAGCAGGGATTCCAGCTGTAGAAGCATGAGCTCTATGAACTGAACCGAATGCATCTTCAACAAATACATCACCTAATGAAGCCCAATATTTTCCTAATTCAGGATCATTTTTACTTTCTCCAGCTTCATAACGAGTGTTTTGAACTAAGATAACTTGTCCATTTTCAGCGTTTTTAACAGCTTCTTCTAATTCAGCACCACGAGTGCAATCTACGAATTTTACATCTCTACCTAATAATTCAGCTAATCTAGGAGCAACAACAGCTAAATTGTTTTTAGCTTTGTCTTCTTCAGTTTTCACTTTACCTAAGTGAGAGAATAAAACGATAGCTTTTGGAGATTGTTCTAATAAATATTTGATTGTTGGTAATGCAGCAACAATACGATTATCATTAGTGATTTCTCCTGTTTCTTTACTTCTTGGTACGTTGAAGTCAACACGAACTAAAACAGTTTTTCCAGCGACTTCAATATCTCTAATTGTTTTCTTATCCATTTTTATAATTCCTCCATGGCTGAATTATATCATCTATAATCATTGTTTTCAATTAATTTCATATTATATTATGAGGTGAAAAATATGAAAAATACGAATGTAATCCCTATCCAAAAAATCCCATCCATGTTAAATAATGATTATCAATTTGTCGATTTAAGAGATCCCTATGAATATAAGAAAGTTCATCTGACAAAATTCACAAATATTCCCTATGAAAACTTTGATCTCAATCAGTATCATTTTTCTAAAAAAGAACCACTTATTCTTATTTGTTACAGCGGAGCTAAATCAAAAAAACTTGCTGATGATCTATGTCAACAAGGTTATGATGCCTATAGTATTGATGGTGGGTTCTATTCTATTTTGCATCAAAAGACATAAAAAAATTAACGAGTGTATACTCGTTAATCCAATGGTTTATTATAAAAACGTCCAATAAAGTTTTCAACTTTAGTTACAGAAACAATAATCTTAGGATCTGTTTCCTTTAAGGCTTCTAATACATCTCCAACTTCATAACTTGATACAATTGCTGTTAAGTAACTTACAGGATGATGTGAATATCCTCCATATCCATCTAAAGCGGTAATTCCATGATGGAATTTTTCTAAATAAGTATCCACTACTTCATCTTTTTTAGAAGTATAGATATGTAACATAACACGTTTATATCGTGTATGGAATGTAGAAATTGTTTTTGTTGAAATAAATTGGAACAAAATAGAATACCCTGCTTTATCAAAACCAAAAATAACACCAAAAATACATAAAATCATGGCATTAAATGCAAAAACTTGCATCCAGATTTCTCGCCCATTTTTATTAGCAAAATAAAGGGCAATAAAATCTGTACCACCTGAAGAAGCACCAGCTTTTAAAGCAAGTACAATACTCATTCCCCAAATATAGCCACCAAATACAACATTTAAAATTTGTTCATCAAACAATGGATAATTTGGAATAATTTGTAATAAAAATGATGTTAAAAAGACTTGTAATAATGAAAAGAATACAAATCGTTTTGATATTTTTTTAGCACAAATAAGTGCAACAGGTACATTTAGTGCAACTAAAGTAAATGCTGTTGGAATAGATTTTCCAACTAAATCAGCAATCATATCTACGAGTAAGGCAATACCCATAAATCCACCTGATAATAAGTGCGCTGGTCTAACAAATGTTTTAGTTGTGGCTGCCATAATTAATGAAGAACAAAATACACAACCAAAACTAATTAAATCTCTTTTTTTTATCTTATTCATGATCTTTCTCCCTAAATCCCACTACATTGTACTCTTTTAGAAACAATTTACAACCGTCAATTATAAAAAAATAAAGTTAATTTATTAACAAAGAAAAAGGATTAAATTCACATCTAATCCTCTTATCTATTCTTCCCATTTTTATGATAAATATTTTCAAAAAAATCATACAATTTTAATTCATCTTGTTCAAAAAAATCAATCACTTCATCACTTGCTTGAATATCAATATTCTTATTTCTTAATATTTGATAAGCTATCTTAGGAGAATCTTCCATTGATATTCCCGCATCTACACAATATTTAAAACCATCTTTAAAATAAAAACTAAATTCAGGAACATAGAGTGTTTTAATTCCACTCTTCCCTGTAGATTTATTTTCAAAAAATAGTTTGATTTCGACTTTATCTAATTGATCCCAAGTATATTTTATATTATGCTTACTTTCTTTTTTTAAAATCATACTTTTTAAAATAGAAAAACGATTTTGATAGCGATAACTACAAATTAAAATATGATTATCTACAAATTTTATGTAATTTTGTTTTGCATCATAAATCATTGTGAATAATTCTAATAAAACAAACCCTAAAATGATGCTAATAGTCACTGTAAATCCCGATGGTTTAAAAATAGGTATGTATAAAGTATTTGTTAATTGCTTATTAATAGAAATAATCATATTCGGTATTCCAACACCAACAAATAAACCTATAATAACCGCGAAAAAGAAGACAACAGGAATAAATGAAAACAAATCTCGAACGGTTACTCTTATTCCAATGATCACTGTTTGATCTTTCTTAAAATAACCAAATACTTTCTTTAAGTCTCTCTTCTTAACTTTTTTATCTCCTATTTGATTATCTTCAATTACTTGATCTAATAAGGGAATATTCTTTTCTTTTAAATCTTCACACATATTTTTAATATACTGTAATGATTCTATTTCAGTATTTACTTTTTCAATATGATTTTCTAAGACATCTTGAAATGTAACTTTATTATTTAAGATATCTTTAATATCTTCTATGGGTACATTGATATCTCTTAAAAACATAATTCTCTCTATTTTGTGAATATCTTCTTCATTATAATTTCGATAGCCATTTTCATCTCGATAGGGTTGTATTAAACCCATCTTTTCATAATATCTCAAAGTATAAGAACTGATTTTTAGTTTTTCTTGAACTTCTTTTATTTGCATAATTTTCACCAACTTTTTTAACTATCTGTTTTTACCATTTTTATGATAGATATTTTCAAAAAAATCATATACACTCAATTCCTTTTGTTCAAAACAATCAAGCATTTCATCACTAGTCACAATTTCTATATTTTTATTTCTTAATATTTGATAAGCTTCTTTAGGATTATTCCATTCCAAAAAACTTTCAGTAGTGGAATCTTTAAAATGAAATATATATTTCGGTAAATAATAATACATCGTTTTACTTGTTCCAATTCCTATTCCACCATATTGTATTACTAATTCAATTTCTACGTACGATAAATCCTCCCAACTATAATTTTCCATAATAGCTGTTAAATCTCTTTTTAAAATTAGATAACTTAATTTTAAATGTGGTACTTTTTTAGCCTCTAAAATAGAAATCTTATTATCTGTAAGTTCTATGTAATTTTGATGTGAACACATATAAGAAATACTTACCATTGAAAGTATTAAAACTAAAATCATTAGGATAAAATAAATAGACATATGATTTATTGTTCCCTTTTCCAAAATATGAATCCTTTGTAAATAATTAATAGCTGCAAATGTTAGAATTGGGGCAGTAATCAATGCATAAATAAATGTTCTAAAATACATATTCAAATCAAATCTTGTTCCAATGATCACTGTTTGATCTTTCTTAAAATAATCAAATACTTTCTTTAAGTCTCTCTTCTTAACTTTTTTATCTCCTATTTGATTATCTTCAATTACTTGATCTAATAAGGGAATATTCTTTTCTTTTAAA
>JAUNWT010000146.1 GCA_030540195.1 Bacillota bacterium
TATTTAGTTTTAAGTACTTTTTTATTTATTGTCCTTGACACGGGGTCCACTTTAGTCTTCTTGACTAATCCCATTTTTATATTCTATAAATATTTTTTCAAGTTCTCTTAAAAAATAGTGTGATATTTTTTGATTTCTTTTCTTTGGTCCTTTAACATGTTTATTTTGTTTTCTTGAAACATGTCCCAAATAACGTGACATCAATAAATTATTGATATTATCTTCACTAATTCTTTTGCCTGAAACATGCAATACAAAAGCTTCTTTTAATAAAGCTAGACTAGCCAATCCATAATCTTGCGTAATTAATAAATCACCTGCTTGTATATAAGATAAAATCATTTGATCGACACTATCTTTTCCTACTTCACATCTAACAATACAAATACGTTCATCTTCAATATCATGAGCAAAATCAATAAATAAAAAAGTTTCTATTTCATAATGTAAAGCAAGTTCAATAACTTCCTTTCGATTTGGACAAGCATCGCCATCAATTAATAACCGCATACGCCACTTCCAATAAGGACAAGCATTGCTAAAACACCACCAATGAAGCCTCCTAAATGTCCTGTTTTAGATACATTTTTATCTACAAGGGTAAAGACAACATTGATTGCGATGACAGCCATAAAGTTTTTTAAAATCATGAAATAAGGTCCTTTAAAAACCACACCAAGTGTCACAATTGCTCCTAAAAAGCCATAGAAAATACCACTCGCTCCTAAAGTAATTGTATTTTGATAACGAACATCTTTTTTACTATAAAGATATGTCACAATATAAGAAGCAATCCCTGAAACTAAAATTAAATAAATATAAGGAAATGTTCCTAAAAGTCTTTCAAAAAAAGTACCACCTAAATAGTAAATGGCATAACAATTCATAAAAAGATGAACAAAATCAACATGTACAAAATTTGCAGTTAAAAAACGCCAATATTCTTGTTTATACTCTATTTTTGCAGGATAAAAAGCTCCATATTTAATAGCTAAACTACTTTTATCATCACTTTGGTCTATAAAATTAATCACAACATAAATTCCAATGCATATTAATAACATTCCTATAGTAATTATCACGATTTTTTCTCACTTTCATTTTTTATAACTTCTACTTTTCTTGATCTTTGAATATTATTACCTTGACTATTTGTAATCGAATAAATAACTTCATATGTACCAACTTCATCGGTATTAACTGTATTCTTTAAAATCTTAATTTGATGGGTAATATCATTTCCATTACCGTCACTGGCACTGACACCTTCCATAATATCAAAGCGTGTTCCTTGAACCACTTCAACATCATTAATTCCTTCTAAAGTTGGATGGTTTCCTAAATGCCCGACAACAATTTTTGCACGTAGCTTCGATGCTTGATTTCCTACAACATCCTCTACAACAATATCAACAATATAAGAACCTTTTTTACTAAATTGTAAAGTTTCTGTCTTGCTTCCATCTTCTTGTAAGAAATACGCTGTCGTATCTGATTGATCTTCTATTTTATCAATTAAATTCACTGCTACAATCTTTTCATTGATATTAACATTAAAAACAACTTGTTTCAAAGTAAAAACTGGTTTTGTTGTATCTTTTATTTTGATATAAAATGGAAGTTCAACTCCAGCATAAGTTGCAGATACTTTATATAAGCCGATTTCATTTTTTAAATTAGAGAAATTAAGTTTTACTTCATTAATAACACTTTCATTTGCATTAACATAATCGGCTGGATTATTTGAGATAACAGATCCATATTCATATTCAAATATATCTCTTTTCAATGTCACTGGTGTAACATTTAAAGCAAGAATTGTAAAAAGAGTGCTGACAACAATAAAAAATCCCAAAACAACACCGATGATTTTCTTCTTCATTATTTGTGTCATTCTCTCACTCCTTTCCCTATCATTATACCATCTAATTGTGACATTTTTGTGAAAAGTACCATACTTTTTGAGACTATCTTATTCCTTCATTAAAAAAAAAGCAATATAAATCGCTTAGCGGGTAAAAAAAATACAAAAAAGGATAAGAAAATCTCTTATCCTAATCGTTTTAATACTTTATCTTTTCCTAATAATTCCATAGAAGCCGCTAAATCTCGGGTTTTTGACAGTTATGTAACTTCCATACGAATATAGATATGCTCAAAACGCT
>JAUNWT010000057.1 GCA_030540195.1 Bacillota bacterium
CTAACCTCTACTTTTTTTCCCATGATTAATGATTTACCCAGGAAAGAAATGTTTTATGAGAAATACCAAGTTTTTTAGCAGCTTTTCTTGCTGATATTTTTTTATTTTTCCATTGTGTTTTTAGCTCATAAAATTCTTTTGTGCGTTCTTTTGGGGGACGTCCAAAGCGAACTCCGTGTGCTTTAGCACAGGCAATTCCTTCAGCTTGGCGTTGATGTATAAATTCTCTCTCTGTTTGAGCTACATAAGAAAGTAGTTGTAAAACGATGTCAGCAATTAAAGATCCAATCAAATCTTTATTTCTCCTAGTATCTAATAAAGGCATATCTAGAACAACGATGGCGACATCTTTTTCTTTTGTAAGAAAATACCACTGTTCTAATATTTCATCATAATTTCTTCCTAAACGGTCAATACTTTTGACGACGAAAACATCATCTTTTTTTAATAGTTTTATTAGTTTTTTATAGTTTTCTCGTTCGAAATCTTTTCCAGATTGCTTATCTGTATAAATATTTTTTTCGCAAACTCCAAATTTTTTTAAAGCAATAATTTGACGTAATTCATTTTGATCTTTTGTAGAGACTCTTGCATAACCGTAATTCATTTTTTTTCCTCCATAAAATAGTTTCATTTAATATTGATGCATAATAATAAATATCAAATTCTCATAAAAAAGGAATTATTTATTGGAAGATAAACAAAAAACAGAATGATTTGTTCTCATTCTGCTTTATAATGAATGTTTAAGATTTGTACTAAACTAAATAAACACCTAAGGCAATAAGTATACTTGCGATGATATCTGTTAAATAATGTTCACCGGTAAGTAAACGAGATATCGTAATTGTAATGGCAAGGGCAGATAAAAGTAATCCCATATTAGGTCCTCTACCAATAACTGTTAATGCAATAGAAATTGCCAGGCTAGTGTGAATACTAGGAAATGAATGTCCATTTCTTTGTTTATCATCTAAAGGTTTAATTGGATATTTTTGATAAGGACGAGGGCGATTGATGAAAACACGTAATAAAGCGGTAATGATAAGTACCGAAAATGGTTTGATAAATAATAAATAGAAACCTGATTGTGATTCGATAACGATTTTTAAAAGGAATAAAGCATAGAAAATTGCCACCATCCAAGGACAAAATAAAGATGTAAAATGGACACATGATTTAATAAAAGGATGTTTATACATAAAGCGATTAATACCGACATAAAATAATTTCATTATCTTCACCCCTTTTATACTTATAGGGTTATTATACTATAAAAGAGAAAAGATAGAAATAATAAAAAGAATACTGTATAATGAGCCTTATATAAGGGGTGTTTATATGAATAGAAAACTTATGCCGTTTATGTTATTTATAATAGAAGTTATCATGTACTATTTTATATGTCTTTATTTTCATATGGATATTGATTTAATTGTAGGTTCAGGAATACTCTATTTTTTATTCTTATTTATATATGGGCATTATTCTTTAAATACATGTCTTATTTGGGATGAAATCAAAGCATTAGTAAAATCAAGCTTTTGTTTTTATATTGCTTTATTAGTGCTTGTTCCTCGTTCTACAGGATATGAAAGAAGAATGCATTTAACCATTATGGTTGCTTCCATGTTTATTATTTGTTTACTTGCAGATCGTTATATTAGAATTTCATTTAGGGAACAATTTGCTAGAAGAACTTTGGTTATTGGAACAGGATATGAGGCTGCACGTTTAGGAAAAATATCAAATAATAACCGTTTTGCTCTTACCAAAGTAGAAGGATATGTAGATGCCAATTGGACAGATCAACTTTATGATTTTAAACAGGAAAATATTATCAAAAATAGTTTTCTTTATAGTTATGAGGAATTAGATGAAGCTATAGAAAACTTAAAGATAGAACAAATTATTGTTGCTTTACCAGAAGCAAGTGAACAAGTTATTGATAAAGTCATGTCAGATATTTATGGAAAAGTAGAAACGATAAAATATTTACCAGATGTTAATGGAACGATGACTTTCTCTTCGGAAGTACAAGATTTTGATGGACAACTTTTAATTTCTACTGCTAATAATGAAATGACTACCTTTGCGAATACTTTAAAAAGATTTGTTGATATTTGTGCGGGTCTTGCAGGATGTTCGCTTTTATTACCTTTAATGATTTTTGTAAAATACAAATATGTTAAAAGTGGTGATTTTGATAAAATTATCTTTAGTCAAAATAGAATAGGTAAAAATGGGAAAATGATTAAAATTTATAAGTTTAGATCAATGGTTCCTGATGCTGAAAAAATATTAGAAGAATTAATGGAAAAAGACCCTCAAATAAAAGAAGAATATCTTACAAATAAAAAACTTGTCAACGATCCAAGAATTACCCCGGTTGGTAAGTTTTTAAGAAAAACATCTTTAGATGAATGGCCTCAATTCTTTAATGTGCTAAAAGGAGATATGTCATTAATAGGACCTCGTCCTTATCTTCCAAGAGAAAAAGAAGATATGGGACAATATTATCGATCAATTATTAAATGTAAACCTGGGGTAACAGGAATGTGGCAAGCAAATGGACGAAGTGATGTCGGTTTTGATTACCGTTGTAAACTTGATGATTATTACTATCATAATTGGTCTGTTTGGTTAGATTTTACGATTTTATATAAAACACTAAAAAGTGTCGTTTATGGGAAAGGATCGCTTTAGCTATGAATCCTAAGTTAAAAAGAGTATTAAGATATATTGCAATTTTTATGACAATTGTATGGATGATCGTAATTTTTAGATTTTCAATGGATGATGGGAATTCTTCTCATGAATTATCTGATTCTTGTGTAAAATTAATTAATCATTTAATTTATCAATTTACAGGAAAAGATTTAATGATGACGATTGCACCAGAACATTATTCGATGATTGAACTTTTTTTAAGAAAATGTGCACATATGTCTATCTATTTTATTCTAGCAATCAATATCATGATTGTCTTATTCACATTTAATATGAAGATGCTTTCAAGAATGTTCATTGCTGTTGTGGCAAGTTTTGGTTATGCTCTTACAGATGAATTTCATCAAACTTTTGTAGCAGGAAGATCCGGTGCTTTTACAGATTGTTTAATTGATACTTCCGGTGCTATTTTAGGTGTTCTAGCAGCACTTATTCTTTATTGTATCTTATATACAATTATGACAAAGTATCAAAAGAAAAAAGGTATTGTACAATCAGAGTATGATCAAAGAATTGATTTATCTAAAAATAAACATATCGCAAAATAACTTACATTTTAAAATACATTTTGGTATAATGGCAAAGAAATCGACGATCGTGTTATCCGATTAGATGTAAGTCCAGCATAAATAGCGCGCAATCTATTGTAGTTTACTACAGGGTTGCGCGTTTTCTTGTTGATTGAAGGAGGATAATATGGAAAAAAATAAAATGGCAGTTATGCCAATAAAGAAATTGTTGTTAACAATGGGAATACCAATTATATTTTCAATGATGTTACAAGCTCTTTATAATATTGTTGATAGTGCCTTTGTATCTAATATGCCTCAAAACGGGGAAATGGCACTCAATGCTTTAACACTCGCTTTTCCTGTTCAAATGTTTATGGTAGCCATCGGTATTGGAACAGGTGTTGGTGTCAACGCCTTAATTGCTATGTGTTTAGGTCAAGAAAATAAAAGAAGGGCAAGTCAAAGTGCTGGAAATGCTTTATTTCTTGGATTTATTATTTATTTTATATTTTTGTTATTTGGTTTGTTTGGAACAGATTTTTATGTTAGAAGTCAAACAAGTAATCCCCTTGTTGTTCAAATGGCATCTCATTATTTAAAAATATGTTGTATTGCTTCTTTTGGTATTGTTTTTTATTCACTCTATGAAAAAATAATCCAAGCTACAGGACGTACAATTTATACAACCATCGCTCAAGTGGCAGGAGCTGTTTTTAATATGATTTTAGATCCAATTTTGATTTATGGCCTTTTTAATTTACCAGCAATGGGCGTTGATGGTGCAGCTTATGCAACTATTTTAGGACAAATTCTTTCGTTTGGTTTAGATTTTTACTTTCATTTAAAATATGATAAAGAAATAGAAAATAAAATAAGTTATTTAAAACCAAATCTGAGAATCATTAAAGAAATCTATACAATTGGCTTACCCGCCATCATTGCCCAAGCTTTAATGTCCATTATGACATATGCTTTAAATATCATTTTTGGAATAGTTGGTGAAAATGTTGTAACGGCTTATGGCCTTTATTATAAAATCCAACAATTTATACTTTTTGCTGCTTTTGGTTTAAGAGATGCAATTACACCAATTATTTCATTTAACTATGGTATGAAAAACAAACAACGTATTAAAGACGGAATTAGTTATGGGTTAAAAGATACTCTTTTTATTATGATTATTGGCTTTCTTGTTTTGGAAATAAGTGCATCAGCTTTTACAAGTGTTTTTGGTCTTTCGGGACAAACAGCTACTTTATGTCAAAGCGCAATGCATATTATTTCTATTAGTTTTATTTTTGCAGGCATTAATATTGCTAGTCAAGGATGCTTTCAAGCTTTAGGAGAAGGAATTGCTTCTTTAATTATTTCATTGTTGAGACAATTTATTTTAATTGTTCCTATTGCTTATGGTTTTGTATCTCTTGTTAAATACTATCAAATATCAAGTTCATTATTATGGGTGACATTTATTATAGGAGAAGGTTTGACTGCCTTTTTCGCAATTATATTTTTAAAGAAGATTATTAGAAAAAAAGTAGACATTTTATAAGACATGGCAACATGTCTTTTTTTTAATGGTTTCCTTCAGGTAACTATACCACAATATTGTGCGTACTTTTCAAGAAAAAAAATCAAATTATAATAAAAAACGAATTGGAGGTATGAAAATGAACGCACAAGAATGTTTACATATATTAAGAAAAATCAAAGATGTTTCATTTGCGACAGTTGATGAAAAAGGACTTCCTCAAGTAAGAATTATAGATGTCATGCTTGTAGAAAATAATAAGCTTTATTTTTGCAGCGCTAGAGGAAAAGATTTTTATAAACAACTTTTAAAGAATAGTCATGTAGCACTTTGTGCTATGACAAAGAATTATGAAATGATTCGTTATAGTGGAAAAGCAAAACGATTAGATAATCAAAAATATTGGATTGATCGTATTTTTAAAGAAAATCCTTCTATGAATAATGTTTATCCAAAAGAAAGTCGATATATATTAGAAGCTTTTTGTATAGAAGAAGGACAGTTAGAATATTTCAATTTAAGTCAAGAACCAATTGAACGAGAATATTTTTCAATTCAGCAAGAAGTAAAAAAGAAAGGTTATTTCATTACGGATCAATGTATTCAATGTGGAAAATGTGAAAGACTTTGCCCTCAACAATGTATTCAAGATTTTCAAATCCAACAAAATCATTGTTTACATTGTGGATTATGTTATGAAAATTGTCCAGTTCAGGCAATTAAAGGAGGAATTCTATGAAAGAGATTATAAGTTTATTGATTAAAAGAAAAGAATTCTTTTTAGATTTATTGATCCAACATATTGAAATCTCATTTATTTCAATTATTCTTGCTATTTTTATTGGTGGAATGATTGGTATTATTATTGCGGAAAATAAAAAATCGGCCAAACCGACTTTAAATGTTATTAATTTTCTCTATACGATTCCCTCTATTTCCATGCTTGGTTTTCTTATTCCATTTTCAGGAGTAGGTAATACAACAGCAATTATCGCTTTAGTCATTTATGCACTTTTACCAATGGTTAGAAATACGTATACAGGAATTAGTCAAGTTGACAATAATATGATCGAAGCAGCCAAAGTTATGGGAAGTACCAAAAATCAAATTTTATGGAAAATTAAAATGCCTCTTGCGATGCCTGTCATTCTATCAGGAATCAAAAGTATGATTACTATGACAATTGCCTTAACAGGGATTGCTTCCTTTATTGGTGCAGGAGGTTTAGGTGTTGCTATTTATCGAGGAATTACGACAAATAATAGTGCAATGACGCTTATTGGAAGTTTATTGATTGCTATTTTAGCTGTAGTTGTTGAATTACTTTTTAATGTTTTAGAAAAATATTTTAATAGAAGAAAAAGAATACATAAAAAATATCCTCTTATTTTCGTCGTACTTATTCTTTGTTTGCTTGTAGGAATGATTCCACAAAAGAAAGAAACTTTAAAAATAGCGACAAAACCAATGACAGAACAATATATTTTAGGAGAAATGCTTACTTTATATATTGAACAAGAAACGAATCTTCAAGTAGAAATGACACAAGGTGTTGGTGGAGGAACGTCAAATATTGAACCTGCTTTAGAAAAAGGAAAATTTGATATGTATCCTGAATATACGGGAACAGGATGGAATATGGTCCTTAAAAAAGAAGGTAATTATGACGAAAGTATGTTTAAAGAGTTACAAAAAGGCTACCAAGGAAAAAATTTAGAATGGTATGGCATGTATGGATTTAATAATACTTATGGCCTTGCAGTAAGAAAAGAAATTGCTGATCAGTATCAACTTAAAACTTATTCTGATTTAAAAAATATTTCTAATCAACTTATTTTTGGAGCAGAATATGACTTTTTTGAAAGAGAAGATGGTTATGATGCTTTGTGTAAAACTTATGGTTTAAGCTTTAAAGAAACTATGGATATGGATATTGGTTTAAAATATCAAGCTTTAAATCAAGGAAAAGTAGATGTTATGACGATCTTTACAACAGATGGACAGCTTTCGAATGATCAAATTGTGGTATTAGAAGATGATCAACATTTTTATCCATCTTATATGTGTGGAAATGTTGTTCGAAGTGATGTTTTGAAAAAACATCCTGAATTAAAGAAGGTTTTAAAGAAACTTTCTCATAAAATAAATGATTTACAAATGGCAAAGATGAATGATCTTGTAGAAAGCAAAGGAAAAGAACCAAAAGAAGTTGCAAAGAGTTATTTGAAAAAATTAAAATTATTAAAGGAGTAAGTTATGGAACCCATTATTGAATTTAAAAATATAAACAAAGCTTATGATGAAAAAGTCATTATTCCTCATTTAGATTTATCTATTAATAAAGGAGAATTTATTACCATTGTAGGAACTTCAGGAAGTGGAAAAACAACGGTCTTAAAAATGATGAATGGACTTATAGAACCAACAAGTGGAATGATTCAAATTAAAGGGAAAGACATCAAAGAACATGATCTTATTCAATTAAGAAGAAAAATGGGGTATGTAATCCAAGGAAGTATGTTATTTCCACATTTAACGGTTAAACAAAATATAGCTTATGTTCCTCAATTAGAAAAAAAGAAAGTGGATGAACAACTTATTGAAAAGTGGTTACAAAAAGTACAATTAGATAATTCATTAAAAGATAAATATCCTAGTGAACTCTCTGGTGGACAACAACAAAGAGTTGCTATTGCTAGAGGACTTATTCATCAACCAGATATTCTGTTAATGGATGAACCCTTTGGAGCGGTTGATGAAATTACCAGAAGACAATTACAAGACGAAATTTTAAAAATCTATCAACAAACAAAAACAACGATTCTTTTTGTCACACATGATATTCAAGAAGCACTTAAATTAGGAACACGTGTTTTGATTATGGATCAAGGAACGATTCAACAATTCGATACTCCTGATCACATTTTAAAGAATCCCGCAAATGATTATGTAAAAAAACTCGTTTTAAAAAACGAGTTTTAACGATTATAGTTATCTTTATAATTTTGTCCCCATGTAGACATTGCATCTAAAATTGGCTTTAAACTATAGCCTAAATCAGTAAGTTCATATTCTACATGTGGTGGTACTTCTGGATAAACAGTACGTGTAAGTAAACCATTTTCTTCCATTTGTCTAAGTTGTGAAGTTAAAACTTTTTGACTGACATGTCCAAGAGATTTCTTTAATTCACCAAAACGTTTTGTACCAGGAAGAAGATCTCGTAAAATAAGGACTTTCCATTTATCACTAATAAGTGTCAAAGTTGTTTCAACAGGACAAGCAGGTAATTCTTGTTTTTCCATATTTTTCTCCTTTAGTATCTTTTAGATACTTAGTGTATTATATATACTATTATAAATAAAAAGAAAGAGGTGTGCAAGTTATGAATTATTTAAAAACACTCGTAGAAGAATTTCATTCTACTGTTGTAGCTACCATCGATCATCAAGGTTTACCACAAACAAGAGCGATTGATATGATGCTTTATGATGAAAAAGGCATTTATTTTCTAACTGCAAAGGGTAAAGTTTTTTATCAACAGCTACTTGATCAACACTATATTTCTTTAACAGCTTTAAAAGATAAAAAGGCCATCTCTTTAAAAGGAAAAGTGAAATGTATTCATCATCAATATTTAGATGAAATCTTTCAAAAAAATACCTATATGCAAGAAATCTATCCTAAAAATACAAGAGATATCTTAGAAGTCTTTTGCTTATATGAAGCTAAAGGTGAATACTTTGATATTACTAATCCAAGTTCAATTATTAAAGAAACATTTACAATAGGGAATATAGAAAATAAAGAAGGTTATCTTATTAAAGAAAGTTGTATAGGCTGTACAAAATGTTTAGAAGTATGTCCACAACAATGTATTATTTTAAATGAAAAAGCCTTTATTCAACAAAATCATTGTTTAAATTGTGGAAGATGTGTTTCTATTTGTCCAGTACAAGCAATAGAAAGGGTGAGATAAATGAATCAAAGAGAAAGAAGAATTTATTTAATAGATACTTTACTTAACGAACATCGTGAATATCAATCCATTGAAATACCAGAAGATAAAGTTTCACAAAAGCTTTTATTAAGAGATTTAATGAATATACGAGAACCTAAAAAAATAAGTAAAGAATTTTATCAAATACAAGATGAATACTTACAAGAAGAAACAAAAGAAAAAGGAATTATTGATTGTAATAAATTAACGCCATTACAAGACCATCTCTATCTTTTTCAAGGCGATATCACGACTTTAAAATGTGATGCCATTGTTAATGCCGCTAATAGTCAAATGACAGGATGTTACATTCCTCATCATCGCTGTATTGATAACTGTATTCACAGCTATGCTGGAATGCAATTACGCTATGCTTGTCATCAAATAATGGAAAAACAAGGAAGAAAAGAAGAAACAGGGAAAGCGAAGATTACCAAAGGTTATAATTTACCTTGTCGTTATATTTTACATACAGTGGGTCCAATTATTTATTCTAAGGTTACAAATAAAGAGAAGAAACAACTGGCTTCTTGTTATCGAAGTTGTTTAGAACTTGCGGATGCGTACCATTTAGAAAGTATTGCTTTTTGTTGTATTTCTACAGGAGAATTTCATTTTCCTAATGAACTAGCCGCGAAGATTGCGATTGAAACAGTGAAAGAATATTTAAAGAAAGAAACAAATATAAAGAAGGTGATTTTTAATGTTTTTAAAGACGAAGATCGAGACATCTATCAAAGATATTTACGCTAAAATTCAAGAAGCGGATGCCATTGTTATTGGTGCTGGTGCGGGACTTTCTACAGCAGCAGGATATACCTATAGTGGTGAAAGGTTTAAAAAGTATTTTAGCGATTTTGAAGAAAAATATGGAATTCATGATATGTATTCAGGCGGGTTTTACCCTTATGATACTTTAGAAGAATATTGGGCTTGGTGGTCAAGACATATTTATTATAATCGTTATGTTGATTATTTAGAACTATATCAAAAGCTCTATGAACTTATAAAAGACAAAGATTATTTTGTTTTAACAACTAATGTGGATCATTGTTTTCAAAAAGCGGGTTTTGATAAGCAAAGATTATTTTATACCCAAGGAGATTATGGATTACTTCAATGTTCATCACCTTGCCATGATAAAACCTATGATAATGAAGAACTGATTAAAGAAATGATTGAAAAACAAAAAGATATGAAAATTCCTACTTCTTTCATTCCTCATTGTCCTCATTGTGGAAAACCAATGACAATGAATTTAAGATGTGATGATACATTTGTTGAAGATGAAGGATGGCATCAAGCTTATCTTCGTTATCAAGATTTTATAAGAAGACATCAAGATTTAAAAATTGTTTATCTTGAACTCGGTGTTGGTCAAAATACACCAGGTATTATTAAATATCCTTTCTTCCGCTTTGTTGAAAGAAATAAAGAAGCAACTTATATTTGTATTAATCAAGAAGCTTATTGCCCTCAATCCATTGAAAAAAGAGCATATTGTATAAGTGATGATATAAAGAATGTTATTGATGAATTATATCAAATTCAATGTACAAATGATTAATTATTTAAAATAAAGTCATACTATAAGTATCTCGTCAATATCTCATTGAATCTCGTCATATAAATTGACGAGATTTGATTGCTTTGTTAAAATGTATGCAAAGGAGATGATTGGATGCATTTTCAAGAAAGTGAAACAGTCGAATTAAAAGAAGTTGTTGTTGATGATATAAAGAAAGAGATTATAGCTTTCGCAAATTGCCAAGGCGGAAAACTTTATATTGGTGTAAGAGATAATGGTGAAGTTGTAGGTATTGATAATCCAGATAATGTTGCCTTACAAATTAGTAATATGGCAAGAGATACAATTAAACCAGATATCACACTTTTTCTACATTATGAAACAATAGAAATTAATAATAAAAAAATAATTGAAGTAGACATTCAACGAGGGACAGACCGCCCTTATTATCTTGCTAGAAAAGGGATGCGTCCAGAAGGTGTTTATGTAAGACAAGGCTATTCTTCTGTTCCAGCAACTGATGGAGCTATTCGTAAAATGATTAAAGAAACAGACGGAGATCATTTTGAAGAAATGCGTAGCTTAGATCAAAATCTTACATTTAAAGCAACAAAAGAAGAGTTTGAAAAAAGAAATATTGATTTTGATTTAGCGCCTATGCGTTCAATGAAAATGATAGATCATGATGGTATTTACAGTAATTTAGCTTTATTACTATCGGATCAATGTATTCATACAATCAAGATTGCTGTTTTTCAAGGAGAAGATCAAAGTGAATTTAAAGATCGACGTGAATTTTCAGGTTCATTATTAAAACAAATGAATGATGTTTATGAATTTATAGATTTTCGCAATCAAACACATTCTACAGTAAATAAGCTTATTAGAAATGATGTAAGAGATTATCCTGAAGTAGCAATTAGAGAAGCATTGTTAAATCTATTAGTGCATAGAGATTATGCATTTAGTGCAAGTGCGTTTATTAATATTTATGAAAACAGAATAGAATTTGTTTCGATTGGTGGTCTTTTACCAGGAATAGATTTAGAAGATGTGATGATGGGAATATCTGTATGTAGAAATCAAAATCTTGCAAATATATTCTATCGTTTACAACTTATAGAAGCGTATGGAACAGGTATGAGCAAAATAATGAATGCTTATAAAAATCAAGAAAACAAACCAATCATCGAAACAACCAAAAATGCTTTTAAGATCATCTTACCTAATAAAAATAGTAGAGTACAAGAAATATCTTATGAAGAACCTTCGGATTATTATTTAAATGAAAGAGAACAAAAGGTTATGGAGTATATCGAACGATATAATGAGGCAACAAATGAAGATGTTTCTCAGTTATTGGATGTAAGTGCATCAACAGCTTCTCGTATTATTAGAAAACTTGTTAAAAATAATTTATTAAAACAAGAAGGTAAGGCAAGAAATACTAAGTATAAAATAATTAAATAATAGAAAGCAACATAATGTTATTTTAATACAGCAAAAAGAATGGACCAAGCTTTTCTTGAACTACTAGAAAAGAAAGATTTTGAATATATTACAATTAAAGAAATATGTCAAAAAGCCAATGTCAATCGCTCGACTTTTTATCTTCATTATGAAAATATGGGAGATTTGTTAGAATAATGTATAGAATATGCGAATAATCATTTTCTAGAGTATTTTAAAAATAAATATATTGATTTAGTAAGACAAGACAAAGAGGAATTAATACTTATTCAACCACAATATTTAATTTCTTATTTAACGTATATTAAAGATCATAAAAGATTACATAAAACATTTTTATCAAGAAGAATGACTTTAAATACACAGAAAACGTATGAAAAAATGTTTGAACACATCTTTGATCCTATTATGGAAAAATTTCAAATACCTAAAAATGAAAGAGAATATGTAGCTACTTATTATATTCATGGTTTAATCGCAATTGTAAATCATTGGGTAAACAATGATTGTCAAGATTCAATTGAACAAATCTCTCGAATAATGACAAAATGTGTTTTAGTAAATAGAGAAGAATGATAAACTCTAATAAAGGAAGTGACGAGTATGTTAGAAAATCCAAAATTATTCATAATACTTATTTTCTCTTTAATAGGGATTATCTTTTTAATGATAGGTATTGGTATAAGAATGAATTATAAAAAGAAAGTGAAATATTGTAATGTTCATACAGTAGCTAAAGTAGTAGATAATATAAAAGAAAGAATGCAAAGTGATGATAGTTATTCTTATTCCTATTTTCCAGTAATTCAATTTTATAATCACGAAAATGAAATTAAACAAAGGCTTTCTATTGGGTATTCTAAAGAACTTCCTATAGGGAGTTATTTAGAAATTATGTATGAGGAAAATAATCCTAAACGTATATTGGTTTTAGAAAACAATCCACAAAAAAAGCTTTATATCATTTTTATAATAGTAGGTGTTGCTTCATTAATGGTAGGTTTAATAATAGGTGTTTTTTAAAGGCTTACGAGAGATTTCGTAAGTTTTTTTATTGAAAACTTCTTTGGACTAAACGTCCATCGAAGCAGTGAGCTTCATGATGGCGGCAACATTTACACGTACCAAAATTAAAAGAGAAGACTTACCAGAAGGAGATAAAATCAACATGTGTGAAGCAATGGACAGATTATTTCAAAAATTTGAAAATCAAGGAATTGAAAAAGGAAAATCAGATACTTTAAAAGAACAACTTAAAGTAAAACTAGGAACCTTATCGAGATCATTAGAAAGCCAACTTACAAATACATCTAGAAAAATTAAATGAACTTACATAAATATATTTAGTGTAACAAGTAAAGAAGATGCTTTAAGAATTATTAATAAAAAAACGGTTTGAAATAGATATATATATATCAAACTGTTTTTTATATAAGTTATTCAATTAAAAGAAAGATTTAAAGGTGTTGTTGGTTCTTTTGTGCCATGAGGAATTCTTTTTTTGAAAGGAATTACCTTAAAACCAGGACAAAGATACATAAAAGGGGAATAACGTAATTCATGGCTAAGTATAGAAATAACTGTTTTTTGGTCTAAAGATGTATAAACATCAAAAACAAGATCAAAATCTAAAGGATGAATGTTTTTTAATTGAATACGCGGATCTTTATGATTTTTAATCATTAATTTAAAAATGTGATAATTACCTGCAGTAATACATAATTTCATGAAAGCACCTCCTTTTATAGTTTGAACAAAACGAAGAATAATATGATTAGAAATAGACAATTTTTAAAATAAAAATTATAATAGAAGAAACGGGGAGCTTTTGCTGAGAGTAAGGATAGACTTAGACCCATAACCTGATTTGGATAATGCCAACGTAGGAAAATAAACGTTAACAGAGTTCATCAGGACTCTCTTTTTATTTCCAAGGAAATAAAAGAAAGAAATAATAGAAAGAAGGATGAATGATGAAGTTAGATAAAAAAGATTTATTATTATATGGCGTGACAGATTCACATTATTTAAAAGGAAGAAAATTATGTGAATTAGTAGAAGAAGCGATTCTTGGTGGTGTGACAATGATTCAAATAAGAGAGAAAGAAATGTCACATGAAGAGTTTAAACAAGAAGCTTTAGAAGTACAAAAAGTATGTCAACAATATCATGTACCTCTAATCATTAATGATGATGTAAAGCTATGTAAAGAAATTGATGCAGATGGGGTTCATATTGGACAAGATGATCTAGATTTAAAACAAACAAGAGCACTTTTAGGTAAAGATAAAATTATTGGTGTTTCTGCTCATAATATGGAAGAAGCAAAGAAGGCTTATGAAGATGGGGCAGATTATCTAGGGGTTGGTGCTATTTTTTCAACCCGAACCAAAAATGATGCACAAGATGTTTCAATGAAAACATTAAATGAAATTTGTCAAAAAGTTGATATCCCTGTAGTTGCTATTGGTGGAATCAATCAAGTTAATATTTTAGAATTTATGGGAATTGCTATTGATGGGGTAGCGATTGTTTCAAGTATCTTTGGAAGTGATGATATTCAAAAAGCAAGTAGCCTGTTAAAAGATAAAATTCAAAGAATTGTTTTTAATGAAATGCCAACATGTCTTACTATTGCCGGAAGTGATAGTAGTGGTGGTGCAGGAATTCAAGCAGATTTAAAAACAATGCTTGCCAATCGTGTTTATGCGATGTCTGTTATTGCCGCGTTAACGGCTCAAAATACGACAGGAGTCGATGCAATCTATGATGTAGATGCTTCTTTTGTTGCAAGTCAAATGGATAGTGTGTTTACAGATATTTATCCAATGGCTGTTAAAATTGGAATGGTTTCACAAAAAGAAGTTATTTTGTCTATTAGTGAAAAATTAAAACAATATCATGCACGAAATATTGTTGTTGATCCTGTGATGGTGGCAACAAGTGGAGCAAAGCTTATTAGTGATGAAGCTATTGATACTTTAAAAGAAAACCTTTTCCCACTTGCAACTGTTTTAACGCCAAATATTCCAGAAGCAGAAGTATTATCAGGTTTAAAAATCAATAATGAAGAAGAAATGTTAGAAGCGGCTAAATATATTGGAGATCATTATCATTGTGCTGTATTGTTAAAAGGTGGACATCAAATCAATGACGCTAATGATTTACTCTATAAAGAAGGAAATTATCAATGGTTTAAAGGAAAACGTATCAACAATAATAATACTCATGGAACAGGATGTACGTTATCAAGTGCCATTGCTTCTTATTTAGCTCGAGGAGAAAATCTAGAAAATGCAGTTAAAAAAGCAAAAGATTATATTTCAGGAGCACTTGCAGCAATGCTTGATTTAGGACAAGGACAAGGTCCTATGGATCATGGCTATGTTTTAGATAAAAAAGATTAGACGAATACTGTGTTTTATAGGTATAATAGTGACGGGTGATGAAAATGAATTATTATGAAGAAGCCTTGAAATTACATGAAAAACATCAAGGGAAAATACATACGGAATTAAATTGTGAAATTAATACAATGGATGATATGTCTGTTGTTTATACGCCAGGGGTAGCAGAACCTTGTCGTAAGATTGCTGAAAACGAAGAAGATGTTTATCGTTATACAACAAAATCAAATACCATTGCGGTGGTTTCCAATGGAACTGCAGTTTTAGGTCTTGGTAATATAGGGGCAAAAGCTTCTATTCCAGTTATGGAAGGGAAAGCTGCTTTATTTAAAAAATTTGGGAATGTTAATGCGGTACCTATTTGTTTAGATACCCAAGATAAAGAAGAATTGATTCAAACAGTAAAAAACATTGCACCATGCTTTGGGGGAATCAACTTAGAAGATATTGCTTCTCCAGATTGTTTTGAAATCGAAGAAAGATTGGATCAAATGTTAGACATTCCTGTTTTCCATGATGATCAACATGGAACAGCTGTTGTCGTTTTAGCGGCTTTATATAACGCTTTAAGAGTAACTAAAAAAGATATCAAAGATATTACTGTTGTTTTAAATGGACCAGGTGCTGCCGGAACAGCCATTATTAAAATGATGCACACAGCAGGAGTTGGTAAAATTATTGCAGTTGATGAATTTGGTATTTTATATAAAGAAAGAAAAGAAGGACTTATTCCTCATAAACGTGCTTTATGTGATATTACAAATCCTGATAATATGCAAGGAACATTAGAAGATGCTTTAAAAGGAGCAGATGTCTTTGTAGGTGTTTCTAAACCAAATCTTGTGACAGATGAAATGGTTCATTCTATGAATAATGATCCAATTATCTTTGCAATGGCTAATCCTGAACCAGAAATTACTTATCAAAAAGCAAAAGCTGCTGGGGCAAGAGTAGTAGGAACAGGTCGTTCAGATTATCCAAACCAAATCAATAACGTACTTGCTTTCCCTGGTATTTTCAAAGGAGCACTCGAAGCAAGAGTTCCTTCAATTACACCAGAAATGAAAGTCGCTGTCGCTAAAGCAATTGCGAATACAATTAGTGATGAAGATTTAAATGAAGAAAATATCATGCCAAAGATCTTCAATAAAGATGTTACAATTGCTGTCGCAAATGCCATCAAACAATTTTCTAAATAGAGTTCATAATGAACTCTATTCAGACTGTTGACAAATAAAATGTTAACAGTCTTTTCTTTGTTTCTTTAAAAAATGAAAATTATGTGATAATATAATTACTGTCGTAAGTGACTACACTCCAATTAAGCAAAATTT
>JAUNWT010000058.1 GCA_030540195.1 Bacillota bacterium
CAAATCGCCATAGTATCGGATAAATATATGAAACTCCTCTAATGTCTCCAAGTGCTTTCGGTTTCTTCACTTCTTCTGAAATACCCTTACTATTTTTAAATGCCAGCACCACACTACTCCAGGCAAGACTCTTACTCTTCTCTCTTCGGTCTATCAGCAGCTCTCTGTTATACTCTCCGTTCTTACCGACCTTTAATTTATATCGGAATGGTAATCCAGTTGCCGTTTTAAATGGATACTCCTGAAATGCAATAACAGCCTGCCACAGATTTTCCTCTGATGGTATTTCCTTTAGAAGCCGAGCCAGCTCCTGTCTATTCTTATATGTCCGGCATCGCTCCGCATTTAGACTTATCTCTGCTGCATTATAAAGTCCCTTAGTGTAGGGCAGATAGGAATGAACCGATGCTCTGGAAAGACCCGTGAGTTTCATAATCTCTGGAATCTTTTTTCCTGACTGGTGCAGATCATTGATTTCTGTACATATATCTGATGTGAATACATCAGCAGTAATAAGTAGCTTACGAAGTTTAAGCAGGCTAATATTTAGCTCATCTGCCAGTGATCTTAAAGAATCTGCTTCTTCATAGGCAGCTCTTAGTTCTTGAAGAAAATTGTTAAATTGAAGTTCTGGATTATATTCTGGTTTCTTTTTTGGTCTTCCTGCCATCTTATAACTCCTATTTCCATGTGAATCTAATCATCTCGCACCTAAAACAGAGGATTCTTTGCTCCGAACTAATGCTCCGATAGTTGTCCTCTGTTTCTTATTTTATTTCTTTCGCCTTCTGGAACATCCCAAATAATAGATAACACCGCCTACTGCTCCACCGAGTGTATTATAGACTAGATCTGATATTTGAAATGTTCCAAGATGGAATAATAGCTGAGTAAATTCTATCAGAAAAGAAAATACTGCTACAACTTTTGTGGCTTCCCAAACGATTTTTCCAAATCTAATATTCTCAGATTCATCAAGTAATTCTTTTTGAAATGCCCACAATAGTAAAATAGAAAATGGAACAAATAACATAAAATTCTCTATAGATTCTGTTGTAAACTGTCCATCTTCATATAGTCCCCATCCTCCAAAAAGCTTTCCAAGTGGATCAAACCATATCTCACGATTTAAAACTGTTCGGAGTAATATCATTGCTGTATAAAAAGCTAATAAGAATGTCCGGCGAAAATTTGAAGAACTTCTAAATGCTCTCCACCATGTTGCAAACATATTTCGGATAAAGTTATTCTTTTTCCACCCATGCTCCTTACCATATAAATATAAGAACATTGCTAAAAAGGCAAGGAGAACGGCAGCCCAGAAGGGCTGATAAAGTGCTGATAATACATTATATGCTATTTTATTAAATATTTCGATTATCTTACTTCCCATCGTTCTCCTTTATTATTTATTTCAAATCTTCAAATAAATTCTTCTGATATACACCATCTTCTATCAGCTTGGCAAATGATTTCACTACATAGTCTTTATCCTCTTTATAGGTTACTCCAAACCATTTGTCATTCGTATCTAACACTTTTACAGAAACTTTACCTGCATGAAGAAGTTCATCTATGTAGATTGGCAGTAAATATTCTGCTTTCAGAATATCTTTGTCTCCCATGTTAGCAAAGAACTCTTTAAATCCATCCTCTAAAGTCTGCATAAACTCCGGTGTAAGTCCCCACATATTCATGGATGCGTAGGATTCCGCATTAATTGAAGTGAGCTGTCCATCGTTATCTACTGCTGCACCCTCTGGATTCTTAACAATATTTGAAGTTTCATGAACTGCTGTGAGATAGCCTTCCTCACTTGTCTCACAGATACCTCTGGTAACGGCACCATTTTCACTTAAAGTATTCTTTAAAATAAAGCCTGCCATGCAGAACTGATTCGCTTTTTCTGGTGTGTAGCCTACAAGGAAATCATGAAGCTTAACAAATGCTTCTTTTCCATAGTAGTCATCTGCATTTATAACTGCAAATGGCTCATGCAAGACTTCTTTACAAGCAAGAACAGCCTGTCCTGTTCCCCAAGGTTTTGTACGCCCTGCTGGAAGTTCCACACCTTCTGGCAGTTCATTTAATTCCTGATATGCGTAGGCAATCTCCACTCCAAGATTATTACAAATCTTTTCAATACGATCACCGATTGCTTCTTTAAATGCATCTTTAATATCCTTGCGGATAATAAAAACTATTTTATTGAAGCCTGCTTCGATTGCATCATGGATAGAATAATCCATGATGATTTCTCCATTTAAGCCAACTGGAGCAAGTTGTTTAATCCCGCCACCGAATCGGGAACCGATACCGGCAGCCATAATAACTAATGTTGTTTTCATATTTCATACTTTCTTAATTTTTTTTATTCTTAATTGTAAAGGTGGTTTTAATATACTGTATATTCGCATCACCCCGCCTTTTCAGCCACATATTATTTTCTTTTTGTTTTTCATTATTTTATTTATGAATATACTATAAATATAGGCAATCATAACAGCTAATACAAATGCAAATACAGCTATCAGGTATTCTACTTTTCCTGATGTAGGAATTATAGTAAAAATAATTTTGAAAACAAGCACATGTACAAGATATAATTCATAAGATATGCTAGATATGAACAAAAACAGCTTTCTTATCCAATTATATTCAAACAAATAAATAAATAAACTCAACGATAAATATCCAGACATGGCAAAAAGGTCATTAAAAGTATTTAGAACACCACCTTTCAATGATGCAATTGCTGCTATTGTAATCCCAATTACAGCTATTAAAAATAAACTCTTACGATTATATTCAATACTTTCACCCTCTTCTAGTCTTTGTGCGATCATCATTCCCAAAGCAAATTCCCATAAATACTGTAGAAAAAAACTTCCCCAAATTCGTTCATTGCACAGACCTGTGATTCCTGTAAAAATCCACCATACAACACTAATACTAAACGTAATTAAAAAAAATTTTTTTCCTAATTTTTTTTTAACCTTACACAATGGAATGAACACTATATATAGCTGGATTAATGTTGAAATAAACCAAAATTGATTTCCAAAACTAGATTCATACTCCGGTATAAACATCTTATAAAGAAAAAGATGACTTAAAAATGCTTGAATACGATTTCCATTAAACATAAATGGCACAAACGCTGAAATTAATATAATAATAATGTATGGGACATATATTTTTAACAGTCTCTTTTTCATAAAATCTACAAAGCCAATTGGTTTTCTAAGATATGAAAGATACAATCCAAATCCAGAACAAAAGAAAAAAACATGTACACCAGTTCCTCCAATAGCTGATGCCTTTGCTACTATAGATGGACAAGATTTTATATATCCTTGGAGCAAATGCATTAATACAATTGTAAAAATCGAAAATCCCCTGACAAAGGATATTACTTCATAATATTCGTTTTCCCCCCCCCCACTTATTTTCAGTTCATTATTTATCATAAAATATTTTTCTCCCTTCATAAACATCCTAATTTTTCAATTTAATTTATTTCTGTATTATCATCTTAATATTACTTACAATCCACTTTCTTTTTACAATCATTAACACAAAAATAACTATTGTAGCCATGTATTTAATCCATAACACATGATTAATCATCATTATTATAGCTCCTATTAATATTATTCCTATAGAAATTATAAGAATCCCCTTTATATCATACAACTGTTCTCCATTCAATAGTTCTTTACATACTTTTCTATAAAAATGATAATGAATTAAGCAAAATAAAGCATAACAAAAAAATGTTGTATAGGCTGCAGCTTGGTACCCACATAATTTAATAAAAATATAATTCAACAATAAATTTAGAATAGCACATAATATGGATGGAATAACCACTGTTAACTTTCGTTCATAATATTCCTGTACTCTAGCAAACAATTGAAACATATAATTAAAATACACACCTATACAGATAGGAATAATAACATCTACACTCTCAAGATATTTCATTCCACCGAACACCATAACAATTTCTCTACTAAAAAACATTATGCCAGCAAGCATTATACCTACAAAAAGCAATACCTGATTTGCTCTTTTTGATAATAATTCATATTCTTTAGATTTTATTTTTTGATATTGATATGGAGCAAAGGTTGAGTTAACTGCATTTGTAACTAAATTAATTAGGCTCCCTGCTGAATACGCCACACTATAAATAGCAACATCACTTGAACCACAAAGATAATTTATCATTATTTTATCAGAGCTTTGCAAAACAAATTCTGATAAATAATGTGGCATCAACGGTATACAGAAGCCGAGAGCAAATCCCCATACTTTTCTATCATAAAATGCTTTTCCTTTTCTAAAAACTGAGATATATAGTATTAGGCCTATAAATGCAACAATAATAGTGTTTGATACAGCTCTCGCTTCGGCTGTAGCATCAACAAAGCAAACTGCTATAACGCCTAATACAGCAGAACCCACTGTTGAAAGCAAAGTTACCGATATTAATGTTTTATAGTCATATACATAACGCTTATATAAAGACCAGCACTGGAAAACTGATTGGAATATGAAAGTAATAAAAAGACATCCAACCAAAACTGTTGATAAACCTAATAATTGACCTATTTCTTTTCTAAAAACATATCCTACTACTGCCCATAGTAAGGATAAAATAAGCTCCAATCCACATATATTAGCTAAAATCACCTCTTGGTTTTCGTATTTCACATATAAGTTCATAATTGCCTTGTATAAACTTAATGTAACTAGCATAAGTAATACTGTTTCCCAAGAAAGATATGTACTATACAAGCCATAATCTTTTGTAGAAAGCAATCTAGTAAATATCGGCGTAGTTATCATACTAATCCCACGTTGCAAAAAATTGCAAACAGTAAACCAAAAGGCTGCTTTTACAGGGGCTGACATCTTCTTATATTTATTTATCAACATCTCTAAAAAGTTCGTCATCTATTATTCCTTCTCCTGTAAAAATATTTGAAGCTCTTCTGGTGTTCCAAGTACATGAACTTTGTTTTCATTCACTATACTAATAGTTACAGCCATTCCTTTTTGTATCATAAAATTATATAATGGAGCAATATATTTCTCATTTTTTTCCATATTTCTATCATCAGAATAATATTCTTCATAAAGTTCCTTATAAAGTTCTGCTGAAGAAAAATAATAGGCCCCCAATGTACAATTGTTAGATATTCTTTCTTTTTCCCGTACCTCAATAGCATTGCCTTCATTATTTATTTTCACAAAGCTCCAATGATTTCCGTTTGCATGAAAACATGGGATATGTCCTTCACCCTTTATGTCCTCATACTTCATTTCATACGGCTCAACATATGTATCAATATTATATATCAAAATTGGATTATTAAAATTACAATAATCCAATGCTAACATACACGTTGTCGCCTGCCCATCTGTCATATAATCAATTTCTACAACTTCGATATTTTTAATATTGTAAAGATTACAATGCTTACAAATAAAGTCCTTGGCATTATCTTCCTTTCTTACTACAAATACATATTTGTCAGTATATTCATTATATCCAAGCAGACTATCCATAGACCAATCAAATAATGTTTTTCCCTTTGCTTCAATCATATACTTAGGACAATTGTATCCTGCCTTGCGAAATCTAGAACCTAATCCTGCCATCGTTATTATAATTGTCATCTTTTTTTTCATATATGTTCCCTCATCTTTCTATTTTGATTGTTTTTTTGAATTATTACAGATTTCATTTAATTCATTCACATCATAATTTAAAAATTCATCTGGTCTTATTGTCCGATCATCCACATAAAATCCTTTATGTCCCGGCCATGGCTTTCCATAAATAATTTCATCATACGGAATACTCCATTTATCTAACCATTCCAATAAAATTTTGGCCGTATTTTTATTTATCATTCCAAGATTTCCATTATATGAATTCATATTGCGTGAAGTAAATAAAATAATTTTGGCACCATTATCCTTATAATACTTCAATCTATCAATCATATTTTTAAAAGGAACCAAATCTTCATATTTCTCTTCCTTTTTCTTTATTGGACATAAAGTTCCATCAATATCAAAAACAAATGAATAATCACTAAACATTTTTTATTTCTCCTCGTATAATAAAATATATTTTCAGAAACTTACTTCTAAAATATTTTTCCATAATCATCCGTCTAAAACTCGGGGAATTCTGGAAATATTCATTTTTCTATTCTTTTATATTTATAACTCTGTCTAAAATATCCAAGCCAGTTCCTAACATAACCATCTGATGCTCTATGCTTTCTCCGTGCAATGGAATCATACTTAAAAACAGAAGTGCCTCTATCAATTCAATCTTTTTTAAGTCATTTCCAATCTCTTTTTTAAAAGTCTCTATAAAGATTTTATATAAATCATAATCTCTTTTTCTATCTTGAATCATATAATCTATTTTGTTATGTTCCAAGTCAAAACTCACATCAAACAAATCTTTAATTATAAAATCATATTTTCCGTCAACACTATGAAATAATTTTGCAAATTCATATCTCTCATCTCCATATATATCATATACGCCAAATTTTCCTCTAGGGTCAATGACTTTAATGAATGAAAAGTTACTATCAACCATGATATTTGCAAAACATAAATCACCATGTATAATATTGAAAGTATCAACATCATATAATAAACTTGGAATAACATCTTTAAGTATTGTTACTATTTTATCTAACGAATAGTACTTGATGCCATTAATAACTATGGATTTATCAAAAAAATGCATAAATCTTTTATCTTTTTTCATTTTTTCAAATCTTTGCACAGTCTTAGTTAAATACATATCTTCCAATGCCTGGGTAATATTTTTATCTTTTACGGTATATCTTTTAAAATCATCGCAAACAAATCTTATACGTTCAAAAATGTCCACCCACTGCTGTGCTGTAATATCTCCATATAAGAATAGTTCATGAACTGTATGATATGCATAATACTCCATTGAAACATATGGATTATCATAATCTGTAGAATAATCAAAAATTCTTGGTCTAACATACTCTACATCACTAGGTAATTTCAAATACCATTTAATTTCTCCTATAAATTTATCTTTATCATCACTTGATTTTCGTAAAATACCTCTATTTTTATCTATTGTAATATGATTAAATTCTCTTGCCCTTACTTCTAATTTTGAATTATAATACTTATCCTCATGGCCAATATCAAACCAATTCTCTGTTTTTATAGATTTCATTGGATATTTTTGTGTATATAACTTTAATGCTTGATAAAACGAACTAACAAATATATTTTCCTGAGCAAATGCATTTTCAAGGCACTCTTTAAAAAATGTACTGTTACTTATCTGAAAAACTCCTACAAATAGTTTCTTCTTTATATCTTCATTAACTGATTTTTTATCATAAATATTTGTAATTTTTCCATTTTCTTCATCAAAATACGTCCATGTTTCAGACATATAGTCTTCCTGATAATAAAATGCATCTCCCTCAATTTCTGTAATATTATCCATTACAATTGTATCTGAAAAATTTATTACTATAGAATTTTCTGTATCCTTTATTCCATAATATATAGTATGTCCCAGATCATCTAATTCAGGCAGTATCTTTATCTGAATTTTTTCACTCTGATATTTTCTTAATCTTCGTTGCACTTTATCAGCTTTTTCAAAGCAGATAATATTAATTCTTGATGCACAACTTTTATATTGTTCATATAAATAATCAAAAACTATCTTTTGGTTTATTGGATATATAATTCCCGGAAGTTTTCCTATTTTCTGCAATTCTTCTGGTACAATTTTTGCTGCTGGTATTATAATATCTTTCTTTAGTGACTCCATTTATATTTCCCCTTCTTCCTTATAAAATATAATCAGCATACTTCTCATATTTAGAATCATATTTAATTATGCCATTATATAAAGATAACCAATGAACAAAATCAAAATTATAGCAGTTCCACGCATCTTTTTTTTCTTTTTGATAAAAATATCCAAAATGACGATTCTCGGAATAACGATTCTCATATTTAGGCCAAAATAAACCTATTTCATTTCTATTAATGCTAACAATATGATTTCTCATAAACTGCCAATATGCCTCGATTGTACATTTACTATTTCCTCCCATTGAATCAATATATGAACGAATCAGTTGGATTTCTGGTGCAATAAGTTCTTGAGCAATACTCTTACGTGACATTCCTTTTCCACCAGTTCCTTTTTCTCGATTATCTTGTGGAATCAAAAACAACTTCTCCATATCATCTATAAATCCAAAATACAAAAAATCTGACACGCAATAGGGATAAAACATATCTCCATATGGCATACATACAGTTACAAATCGTTCTTTTTGCTCATATTGAAAATCTTTATTATTAACAGGGAAAGTATTCAGTAAACTATATAAGTAATTTAGAGCATTTGGATGGTATATTCTTTGATCTGTTCTAGTTTTGCAAACATATTTTGCACCTACTTCCCTTGCCTTTTTTATGCCTGCCAATGTACTTGCAACTTGATAGTTTATATTTAAATGTCCAGATGATACCGGAAGCTGACTTGTTACAACTAGAATCCCTTCCTTCTCCAGATTTTTTACTACTTTTTTATCTGCATCATCCCAAGTGGACACAATTATGATTGCATCAGGATAACATCTCTTATAAAATAATGCAGATTCAAAAGTAAAATCATCTACTAACATAAGTGGTCCTTGTAATACAATAGCTGTTTTATTAGAATTTTGTGCTATATTTATAATTGGAATTTCTAATTCTCTTTTAGGTCTTAGTCTATATGTAACATATTTATTAGTAAATTTTTCCGCTACTTCACAATTAATTTGCATTTCTCTATTGACAAAATTATCCAAATCTATTTTTAATATTTTTGATATTTTGTAAGGCAACTTATGATAGCTATTTAATATTGATAATAACTTTTTTTTCATTATTTATTTCTCCATTTCAAAATCATAATAATTATCTAGTATCTTATGATGATTATTTATATTTTTCCTTCCAATTTAAAAATTCGACAAATGCCAAATAAAATGGAACCGCAATTGCAAAAGCATAAAAAGTATCCATATTAATACCAAACATAATAAATAACACTGTCAACGCAAGGCATAGTACACCATCATTATTTGATTTACTTTTTAATTTAACTGAAACATATATTCCACGAGCAAAGGTAACTAAATAAAAAATTATCATAGGAATTCCTAACTGCACGAGACCATATAAAAATCCCATATCCTCTAACATTCCACCACCAATAGCATATCTATCTATTGTTTGTAAACAACCTATTCCTAAAACCGGATGCTGTACATATCTACCCATAAAATAAGCAATTGCATTTAATCTTGCAGTTGTGGAGCCTCCATATGTAGAGTCACTCGCACTAAATGAACTGACAAAGTCAGCAAAAATAGGTAAATTAACAAAAATAATAATTCCTATTAATAAGAAAAACCCTTTAATAATTTTCTTTCTATCATTAGTTTTATACATAAATATCATCAATATTATAATTATAGTTTTGTACAAAAGTGCTGATCGTGCTTGCCACACAATGTATGCATATAAAACATCTACCACCATAGCAATCATATAGACTACTTTTTCTCTTTTTTTATCTACTCTTGATATAAGCCAAAATGATAACGGCACAACTAAAATACTTAATGCTGATGGATTGATTCTGTATATTCCATTTCTATATCCCATTTCACCATGTACTAAATTACTCCACAAAATTGTCCCTGAAATTGACTGATAAAATGACATAAAAGCTTTTAATAATGTATCTATAGTCGTTGATATTACTATAAATTTTGCCAAATTCTCTATTTTGTATTTTTCTTCGCAAAGCAAATTTAACACCGGTAATGCTAACCATGGATACAGATATGGCCATATCAAACTTAAGCTATCTATTATTCTGCTATTACTATTCATTGCACCAACCATTCCTCTGATGCAACACACAGTTAAAATACTCAACTCAAAATAAATATATTTACGTGAAACTTTATTTCCATATAAGTTTCCCATAAAAACGCAAAACAACAACATAATCAAAAATAAAAGCATTCTGTCTTTAGTGATATAAGACGTAGAAAACATTGAAGTTCCAGATAGTGGAATTAACAAAATGCCTAAATGCATAAATACAAAAATGCCTATTACCACCTTAACTATACTGCTCACTTTTATCTTCATGTTTTCATATCCTTTCAATCATCCATTTACTTCTTAAATATATAATCATTTTTTATGCTGATATTTATCGTCATCATAAAATCCCTTATTTGATATTTTTTTTGCGGGGATTCCAGCCCAAGTGGTGCCGTCTTCAGTAATATTCTTTGTTACAACAGCATTTTGTCCCAAAATAATATTATTTCCAATCTGAATATTATCATTGATTTTTACCCCTGGTGCAATGTAGACATAATCTCCACCAGAAACATTCTTTGATATAACCGTACATGTTTGAATCACACAATAATCTCCGAATTTTGCTGTTGCATTTACAATAATTGTTCCATAATGAAAAAGCCCTAAGCCCTTTCCAAATGTATTTATCGGTATACAAATTCCAGATTTTTCACTAAGTAATTTCAATTTAAATCTATATAATTTAGCAATCCACCCCCCCCGACAGTTTGTATAAAATTCTGCCTTTCTCATAGTTTTTAAATATCTCCAAACAATTGATTTCCAATTAGGATTATTTAATGCCATCCTATCTGCTTTCACATATTCTATATAGTCATTTTTATTCTTAATCATTGTTTTCACTCCACAATTTGTAATTTACATTAGTTCCTATTATCTTTGCTGGAACACCACCAACAATCATATTTTTTTCAACATTTTTTATTACAACAGCATTTGCCGCAACAATAACATTATTATCAACTTTAATATTCCCAAGCACTTTTGCACCAGCAGATATTCTTACTCCATTTCCAATAACAGGTGGTTCTTTATCAAATGTATAACCAATCGTAACCTGTTGATTAACCCAACAATCACTTCCTATGCTTTTAGCAGAAATATTCGTAGCAAATCCATGCTGTATAAAAAATCTAGGTCCAATCTCTCTTGTATTAATATATAACGATTCCATAGGTGGAAAAAATATTTTTATTAGGATTTTGCCCCCCCACATCTATAATATAACAATGAACGATATTCTTTTAACTTAAGTATCAAAACTGAAAAAATATTAAATTTACCTTTAAGATTTAATTGTACACATTTATTCCAATGCTCTATTTCTTCAAAAATCAATTTTCTTCTATCCACAGATTGCATATTTATAATTATCCAAATAGGTATCAATCGAAATAAATTTATAGTCTGTAATATTCGTACTTTTTTATTCATCATATATCTCTCATTTCATTATTTCTAATATTCTTTTCTTTATTGCCTGTTTTGAGTAATTATCCTCAAATAACTTTGTCAGCTCCTGATAAGAACCATATAAATTTTTTTCATCTATCAGCTCAAATATTTTAACCTGCTCTTCTGCACTATCCTCGCTAAATACAACTTTTTCACCACCATGATTTACCTGCAAAGCATCTTCATATCCATACAAACTTTCTTTTGTACCAACAAAGGTTTTTCCATAAGCTAATGCTTCCGCAGTTTTTTGTTTCATACCTCCACCATCAAATAATGGGGCAATCACAATATCTGCATTGTTATAAAATGGAGCTAAGAACTCCACCCCACCAACAATAAAAATTCTATTATTATCTTTATAATCCTCTCTAACACATTCCATTCCCCGACCAATTACAATCAACTTAAACTTATCTGGTAAATTTGCAAAAACATTTTTCACAAACCAACTCAGTCCAACAATATTAGGATAGTATTTGGATCCTACAAATAAAATATATCTATCATCCTCTTCTTTTTTAGAAAAATCAAACTCAACCGCTTTAGTTAACGAAAAATCTGGCTCTGCTACAGCAGCTGGAAGTAACCCTTCTGGTTTTTTATGATATGCTTTTTCAAACACCTTATAATCTCGTTGATTCAAAACAAGATTACAATCAGAATACATCTGGTTTAATTTTTCTCCATACATGCTTCCAATATAATCCGGCAAATATCTTATACCTTTATTTTTTAACCACTGTGGATATAGCATCTTCCCAATATCATGATAAAAAGTAATAACTAATACATCTGGAAATTTCTTTTTAATTTTATATACTAGTTTTCCAAATGCTGATTCATCAATAAATATCTTTTTTATATTTTTTCTTTCTATAATATTGCAAATTGTATTTATTCTCTCATTTGTCAAATACCATGTATTTAATTGAAGGGTTCGAAGAACTTTTTCTTTCTTAGACATAACTCCTAAATTGATTCGTCTATCACTTATCTTCTTTATCCCTTCTGTTCTCAAATCAACAATATACAAATTTTCTTTATACAATTCCTGCAATGCCTTCAAATGCATCGTAGCACATATATTTGTCTCAAATCTACGTGAAATATACATAACATTATTTTCCATATCTTTTTTACTGTCCCTTCATACTTACCTTTTTGCATACTTCTCGTATAAACTGGTTAATTTTTTAGTTTCTTCAGAAATATCAAAACCTGCCTCTTTAACTATATCTGGATATTTTGATCGGTTTCTTTTTAACTCTGAACATTTGATAACACAATCAGCCCACTTCTCCGCTTCATCCTCAAGGGATAAGTAATTTACTAAATCAGAAAAATCAACTTCTTTTGTAATCGTGTCAGTTAATACAAATGGTAAACCAGATGCCTGAACTTCTACTCCAACCACTGGAAGCCCTTCATAAAAAGACGGAAGTAGAAAACAATCAAATGCCTGCAAAATTTGTGGTACTTCATTTGTTGTTCCATAAAAACAAACTGCATTTTTTAATTGTTTTTTTTCAACATACTCTTTTATTTCATCTAATAATTCTCCATTTCCTATCAATACAAGTACTGCATCGGATCTTTTTTTATAAATTTCAGCAAATATATCTATCAAAAATTTATGATTTTTTTGAGGCATAAATCTTCCAATATGTCCAATAATCAATTTGTTTTCCATTTTAAGTTTTTTCCTGTATTCTAAGCGTACTTCTTCAGAAAATCTATATTTTTCAACATCTATTGCATTTTTTATTACTGTAAAATTTTTTTCTTTTAGTATTTGAGGCGGAAACATAAACTGTGCAGCCAAATCTGAACAGGCTAAATTATAATCTGAAACAATGGGAATTAACTTCTTAAATAGATTCATTATGTTCTTTTTTATCCCATTTCCATTATCCATAGAAGAATTATGAGAATGAAAAAAAACCGTATTGACACCTGCCAATTTTGCTGATACCCCTACTAACACATCATATGGTTTAGAACCATTTATATGAATAATGTCAGCTTCTGAAGAACGAATAACTTTTATTGCATAAAAGAACTTAAACAATGATCTTATTAATGGATTTTTATAATGATCAATCGGAACAACATATTTTTTTCCACCCAAAGCCTTAGCACGATCTTCATTAAATTCCTTTCTATCATAGAAAGTAAGATAATCAAACTGTACTTTTTCATTATCTATTTTTTCTGCAATATTTAAAATTAAACTAGTTACTCCGCCAGCTCCTAATGGAGCTACCTGCAAAACTTTAATTGGTTTTCTCATTTTCTTCTCCTAACATCCTATGTATCTCTATTTACATTTTCAATATTTTTTCTAAAAGAAGCACTTTTCTTCTTTCTAATCAATTTAAACAGTTTATGTTTAAATGGAAGACATCCTACAACTAAACGTCCAACATTTGCTAATTTACTTTTCCACGTATTTGGTACATACTTCTGTATAAAATCTATCCATTTCATTGATTTATAATCTTCAAAAAATTGATTTCTATCTTTTGGTACTTGTATTTGTTTTGCTTTGCCCCCTACTATACATGATAAACCATTTGCTACATGTATCATGGTAAAATCGCTTACAAAATTATTTAACAAATTTTTCGCCTTTTCCGTATGTAGAAACATTAAAGTAGTTCCCTTATCATCATCTAAATCTTTGGAATACTCACCTATGTCCACAAAATCACCAATCGTAAAATCACTTACTCTAGGAATCGTCCTAAATTTACATTCATAACATGAAGGTCTAACATTGTAGCCTTTAAAAAAGGTTTGACTATATGATTTCGAATCATATTTTTGTTCTAATTTTTGTCCATTTTCAAAATTGATTCTTACATTTGTCGTTGCATATCCAAATCGTTTGTTTCGAAATTCTACATTTTGTATACTTGCTTTATATTTGTCTTGTAAATAATCAATCCATGAAGCAAATATTCCAGGAGATGATACTCCAAGACACAGTAAATCAATACAGATTAACTTTTCATGATTTCCTACAACTCTTTTTAATGCATTTACCTGACAAGGAGTTCCCACAAACAATACTAGTTCTCCAGATTTTAGATTTTCTTTAATCTTATAAAAGGTATTATTTAAATTACTTTGTACATACTTTGAACCTCTTAGTTCTTTTAATTCTTCAGCATTACGTGTTTCCTTATGAATAACAACACCATTATCCCAACCTGCACCGTAAACATACCCGTGATTTTCTAATACATACTCAGCAATTAATGAAAAAGCCCCCCCAGCAGTACTTTCCATACGCTTCTTTAAATTTCTATTTTGAATTCCAATTTGTATGGTACCTTTTTCATCAGAAATATTAGACTTATCATTTATCATCGGACATATCTTTTCGCATAATCCACAATTAACACATTGTTCTGAAGAAATTACTGGATAAAAAAAACCTTCTTCATCCTTTTTCATTTGAATGGCTGATTTGGGGCATATAGTATAACACGCTGTACATCCACAACAATTCTTTTTATCATTTAACTGCAACATAGAAGTTTCTCCCCATTACTCAACAATGCTCTTTAATGCCATCTCCAAATAATCTTCTGATTTCTCTCTCATTTTTGTTAGGCGACTCTCGACTTTATCATAATCAATATCTTTTACAATCTGTTCCACCAAATTTCCATCGTATCGTCTTTCACTCAAGTTTGTTTGTTGCAATAAGCTGTCAATACGAGAGTTTCGAGAATTTCTATCAGTTGTTTTAAACCTATTAAAAGTCACAAATTTTTTATGATTTAATATAGAAAAAACACTTCCATGAAAAGAATCCGTGCATACATATTCAGCATTTCTAATCAAATTTACAAATTCCTCTGGTCCAACATTATATAATTGTTTATCACCAAACTTAATATCAGATTCAATAAACTCATCTAAATGTGGAATAAAAACAATCTTATAGCCTGTTGCCTTCTTAAGTTTTTCCACCTCTAAACGTTGTTCTGGATTGTTTCCCAAAAAGTAACAAAAAATGTATTTTTCATTTTCAACAACTTTTTTTTCAATAATAATCTCTTTCCACTCTTCTCCGGTAAAAAGAATAGTAGGATCAACTACTGTCGGAACCTCTCTCCCAGTTAATTCTTTTATCATTTCAGATGCTCTAAGTTCTCTTACACTTATATAATCCATTCTATTCAAAAAATATTTTGCAGCTTTTCTCTTATTTTTAGGAATCTCACTTACTCCAAAACTTGTAGCATATGCTAATTTGGGAACATTTTCCGGAACAAAAAGTAAATTAAAAAAACCCGTGGAATATCCCTTAGGAACCCATAATTGATCGCTTCCAACCAAAACTGCGCTATAATTTTTCGCTGCGTTCTGAAGTTCTTTAAAAGTATTATATGGCTTAGATACTTTTGTAAATCTAGATTTTCTAAAATTATCAAAATAACTATTTCTTATTTTTATTGAATCTTTAATTTCTGGATAAGTATCCATTTTTTTATTCTTGTTCTTGCGATGAACTCTTGTCCTTATTTCTTCTGGTATTCTATCTAATGATCTTAATAACAAATCTAATGTTAGTTTCTTAGTATAATGTATTATTTCATAATCATAGCCCATAGACTCCAATTTTTCTACTGTTGCTAATGTTTGGAGCATACTTCCATAATTTCGATGATTAAAAACACAGCAAACACCTATCTTTTTATTCATTTTTATAATCCGCCTTTCTGCGAAAGGCACCAATGCGTCATGAAAC
>JAUNWT010000059.1 GCA_030540195.1 Bacillota bacterium
CTTAGAAAATAACTTTCATCTATCTACAACTAAATTATACATTTTATAAATTCTTCAATAAGATGACTTTTATTTTGTTTTAAAGTAATCACTCCATAATCAATTTCTAAGCTTTCTTGAATCGAGACAACCCTCACTGTATCATCTAAATCCTTATCCAAAAAAGCATAATCCGGTAAAATTCCAATTCCATATCCACTTAAAGTTAAAGCAAGAACAGCTTCTATATCATCTTGTCTAATCACATTTTTTTCTCTTGATTTCGATGAAAGAAAATGTTCAAGAGGATCTTCTTTTAACTTAGGAACGCTTTTTTGTCTTAATGTTATAATAGGGTAATCTTGTATTTCATTTAGAGAAATCATTTCTTTAGAAGTTTGAAAAATATTTTTCGGAATAAGGGCTTTTGTTGTACTTGTAGAAAGCTTTTTAAAGGTACATTCTGGCCGATCTTGTATCATCGCTTTAGTACCCAAAATAAAATCAAGTTGATTTTCAATAAGACGATTGATTAATTGAAAATAATCATCTAAATAAATGCGTGGGCTAATACTTGAATTTTCTTTATGAAATAAACGTAACGCCTTAGTAAGAGTCTTTGTTTCTTGTGACATAGTACATCCTATTTTTAAAATGGTTTGTTCATTACTTTTTACCACTTTTAAACGATTAGGAATTGCCTCCATACGTAATAATATATCATGTGCATCATGATAAAAGATTTCACCCGCTGTTGTTAATTGAACTGATTTACTATCTCTAATAAAGAGTTTAACACCAAGTTCATCTTCTAAATGTTGAATATGATGGGTTACTGTTGGTGGCGTGACATAAAGCTCTTTGGCTGCTCTGGTAAAGTTTAAACGATCTGCAGCCACAACAAAACATTTGAGTTCTTGACTGTTCATAGTTTCACCTCTTTTTTTATTCTAGCATTAGAATTTCTTTAATGCCATTAATTTAATGTTAATTTACTTTTTTTGATCTTGTTTTAAAATAAAGGTAGATAAACAAGGAGGACAAACAATGACACAAAGAAAAGAAATGTTAATGAAGAATATGGAATTTATTGCTTATGAAGGATTAAATGGAAAACCTGGTTTTCAAATGACTCTTCATAAAAGTAAAGAAGGACGTTATTATCTTTATGTTGCTTGTTTTAGACATAATGGTTTTAATATTATCGATGTAACCGATCCTTATCATCCTACTCCTTCTAAATGGGTAGAAGGACCTTGGGTCAAAGAAGGAATCAAAGATGGTCAAAGTTTACCGAAGATACAATCAGGAGATGGTTATTTAATTACCGCACATGGCGGAACCATGGATGTTTTACATGGAACACCTAAAGGAAATACCCTTCCTTTTTGGGGTGGTATGATGATTTGGGATATTGAAACAGATCCAATGAATCCAAAACTTTTAGGAAAATTTGAATGTAAAGGAATGGCAGGTGTCCATCGTTTCTTCTATAATGGCGGGCGTTATGTTTATTGCGTAGGAAATAAACCTGGTTTTTTAACTTTTATTTTAAGAATTATTGATATTCAAGATCCAACTCATCCTGTAGAGGTCGGTTCTTGGTGGGCCGATAATCAATATCGTGCGAATAAGCCTGGTGGTGGACATGTTGCCTTTGGTTCAAAAGAATTTTTAGAAATGGCAACCGTTCATGCGGTTACTGTTAAAGATCATATCTGTTATGCCGCAGTCGCAAACTTTGGTGCCTGTCAAATCGATGTCAGTGATCCAACAAATCCACAATTAATTGGTTATTTACCAATGAATCCACCTTTTGGTGGTGGCGCTGCTGGAATGTCTATTCATACTTATATGCCTTTAGGCGATTTACCTTATGCAGTTGTTTCTACTGAAGGAGAAAGACCACGTTATTTCTCTAATGAAAACAAAGAAGGACTCTTTAAAAAACTTGTTACCCAACCAATGAATACCATTGGAATTGTTGAAACAACAGATCCAACAAACCCATCGCTTATTTCTATTTTCCCATATCCTGAAGTTCCCGAAGGATATACTCATGGAAAAAACTTTAATATTGTTGATGGTGTACGCGTTCCTTTTGGACCTCATAATTTATTTGATGCTTTTGGTAAAGATTGTTATGAGCCTTATAAAGGATTGATCTATAATTGTTATTTTGGTGCAGGACTTAGAGTTTTTGATACAACAGATCCTTTTATTCCAAAAGAAGTTGCTTATTTTATGCCACCAGATCCAGAAGTTGATCTTTTCAATAATGAAGATGGTACTTTACTACCTGGTTCTAAAGTCGCAATTACCGAAGATTGTTTAGTCGATGACCGTGGTTATATTTATGTTGATACATTCCAAGATGGTCTTTATATTGTGAAATTAAAAATGGAGGATTAATATGAAAATTTATGCTTATGAAGTCAGACAAGATGAAATGGATTATTTCCAAGAATATGAAAAAAAATATGGTGTTCGTGTTATTTTAAATCACCAAGTACCCACTTTAGAAAACGCAGACAATGTAGATGGATGTATTGGTGTAACTATTTTAGGCCAAGGAGATATTAACGCTAAATTATTAGATAAATGGTATGCTCTTGGCATTCGCTACATTTCTTCGCGTACTATAGGTTTAAATCATATTGATTTAAATCACGCTAAAGAAATTGGAATTCAAGTATGTAATGCAAAATATCCACCGAATGGGGTTGCAGAATTTGCTTTAATGCTTTTACTCATGTGTATGAGAAACTACAAACAAGCCTTATGGCGTGGACAAGTCAATGATTATTCTTTAAGTGGTCTTCAAGGAAAAGAACTTCATGATTTAACGGTTGGTGTCATGGGAACTGGAAATATCGGACGTACTTTTATTCAACTTCTTTCAGGTTTTGGTTGCCGTATTTTAGCCTATGATCTTCATGAAAAAGAAGATGTTAAAAAGTATGCAACTTATGTAGATCTTGATACTTTATTAAAAGAAAGTGATGCTATTAGTTTACATCTGCCTTTATTTGAAAATACATATCATTTAATTAATAAAGATACGATTTCTAAAATGAAAGATGATGTTATTTTAATTAATTGTTCACGTGGCGAACTTATTGATACGGAAGACATTATTGAAGCTATTGAAAGTAAAAAAGTTGGCGCTTTAGGTCTAGATGTTATTGAAGGTGAAGAAGGTATTACTCATATCGATCATCGAAGTGATATTCTATCTAATAAAAATATGGCCTATCTACATCAATTTCCAAACGTTATCATGACACAACATATGGCTTTCTACACAAATACAGCTGTTAAAAACATGGTAAAAAGTGGAATTAAAGGTATTGTAGAAATGGCTGATAAATAAAAATTGAGGATTCATTCCTCAATTTTATTTTATGAAAATAGAAAAATAACAATTCCTAAAACAACAAGAACAATTCCTGTTGCTCTATTTAAAGTTTCAGGTGTTGCCTTATTCGCAAATAAAGCCGCAATTCTTGCCCAAATAAGTGTAAAAACAATACATAAAAACCAAACAGTAAGATTAGGAAGTCCACCTATCATAAAATGAGAAACAGCTCCTGTAAGTGCCGTAAATGTCATAATGAAAACACTTGTACCTACTGCGGTTTTAAGTTCATATCCCATTACCGTTGTTAAGATAAGAAGCATCATCATACCTCCACCAGCACCAACAAAACCACAAATAAATCCTATAAATGTTCCACAAATAATAGATTGAATTGCTCTTTTTTTAGCAGAGACATTGTTCATTGCCTCTTTTGTTGTCATAACTGGTCTTACAATAAATTTAATTCCTAAAATAAATGTCATAAAGACGGAAAAACTTCCCATTGTTGAAGAAGGTAACAAACTTGCTACATAACTTCCTACCACTGTAAAAATAAGGACACTCACCATCATTAATAAACCATTTCTAATATCCAAATTTTTATTTTTTCCATAAGTATAAGCCGATACTGCACTTGCTAGAACATCTGAAGATAATGCAATTCCTACTGCCATATAAGGATCCATTTTCAAAAAAGCAATTAGCATTGGACTAATTACTGCTGCCGCTGACATCCCTGCAAATCCTGTTCCAAGTCCCGCACCCATTCCTGCAAAGAATGTTACAAGAATAATAAATAATATATTTGTTTCCAATCTATTTTTCCTCCATTAAATCTTCTAAGTTCTTTTCCATTAATTCCAATGTTTCTTTAAATATTTTTTTATGTTCTTCATCAATATTTACAAAAATCGAATCAATAAAGCAATTTTGAAAATCTTTTCCCTTTTCAATAACCTTCCTTGCTTTTTCATTTAAAACAAGTTCAACTTTTCTTCGATCTCCAGGAACATTTACTCTTGATAAATAACCCTGTTCAACTAACCGATCCACATGGATTGAAACAAGATTTGCTTTAATTTTTCTAATTTCTACAATATCACGAGCATGACTATATTGTGGATTATTTCCTAAAAACATTAAAATATCAAAACCTGTTTGTTTTAAATGAAATTCATTACAAAGTGCTTTACATTGTTGATGATAAGCAAGTTCTAATTTTCTTGCAAAATCAATATTCATATTCTCACTTCCTTCTTTTTTGGATAGTTCATTTTTGAACTATTTTAATATATAAATTTCTAAATGTCAAATTTGTGTTTACATATAAAAAAGCAACCCTTTTAGAGTTGCTTCATCTTGTTTCTTTGAAAAACATTATATCCACCTATTATTGATAATATAAGCAGAGTAGATAATTCTATTATCTTTGCATTAGCTCCTATTTTTACTACCTTAATCAAAATATTTTGGATAGGAAATCAAAGAACTCGTTCTTTCTCTTATAAAAGACTGCTGTGCCTGCACTGATTACTGAAAGCAGCAGGATGATTAACCAAAGCAATGGATTCGCATAGTCGCCTGTCTTAACAGCCGAATTGATTTTTTGATTTTTAACAACTGTAACACTCTTTTGGTCCTTGTTCTTGACATCCTTACCATCGGACTTTCCAACCTGTGGAATGTCCTGTCTAATTTGTGAAGTATCTTGTCCAGGTTGTGGAGTATCCTTCCCAGGCTGTGGAGTTACTTCACTGGCTGGAGTCATCTCTGCAACATCATAGAAATATGCATAATCAGCAGCTACTTCCATGGAGGAATAAGTCATTTCCTTTCCATTTAAAATCAGCTTCGTATTCTCATCAAATTTACAGTTCTTTTTTGTTGCTTCAGAAGTTAAATCTATAAAAACAGAATAATTATATTTTTTTCCTTCTTCAAAAGTTTTAAATGCATAATCGTTAGATGTTTCTGTCGCATGTATGATTTGTTCACTTTCAGCCCATGGCCCTACGCTCCAATCCTGACAGGAAAGAGTGTAAAAATCACCGTATCCGTCGGATACTTTTGCGGTAAAAGTTGGTGTTTCACCCGTTTTGAAGGAAAGCGTTGCATTGTCGATACAAATGTTCTTGATGATGCCGCTTTCGATATCCGAAGTATTTAGATTCAGCTTACAATCAAAATGATGTCTCGTATAGTAATCATCTCTTATTTCCTTGAACACATCGTTACCGGTTTGTTCATCATGGAAAGTACCGGTATACGTCAATTTAGAGCCTGTATACTGGGTACGCATAAATTTCAATGAATAAGAGACTCCTGCATTTGCTTCATCCACTAAAGTCATCACGGCTTTATTTTCAGCTTTATTACCTACGATTTTTAAAAGGGCCTCGCTGATATTTTCTGTCTCTATGAGACTATTATTGTCCGAATTAGCGAATTTATAATACTTTGTTTTCTCTAAATCTGCCATAGACCTTAGTGCAAGTGACAGATTGTCTTCTTTCGTAAAATCGATAATATAATCCTCACCTATAGTTAGGTTAATATCATCGGTTACATTGGAATCGGTAAAATTGTCTCTAACAGTTGTTTCCACTGTAATAGATCTACCATCAGGAAGATCCATTACATCTGCAGAATCATTCTCATCTTCCGCAAGTACAGTTGTAATTGGGAGTGTGGCACAGATACACAGTGTAAGCAAAATTACAAGTAAACTTTTTGTTCTTTTCAACTTTATCATATTGTTCTTCTTCCTTTCTTAATTATTTGGAGAAATTAAAGGGATACACATTGACGTCTGTTAGGCAGAGGTGGTAAGAATCTCATCTGCAATATTTTTAGAGTGATCAAAGAGATACGTTCCAGACATAAAAGTGCATTACGTAAATAAACATTCCCGTTTTTATCACCGATAAAAAGGGGAGGATGATAATGCCAATAAAATTCATAACTTTCCTCTTTCTTTTTAAATTTTATCATTAGTTTTATTCTAATAATAGGCACTTAAAAAGACAAAAAAGTGCTATTTTACTTTTTTTTGTAAAATAAACACTTTTTTATTGATTAACAAAATCTTTGATTTTATCACGTTTATCAATATGTAATTTTTCTAAAATTCCCGAAACATAATGTTTTACAGTATTGACAGATAATCCTAAATGTTCTGCAATTTCTTGATTAGTCCAATCACGGCAAGCTAACATTGCAATTGAAAACTCCAAGGGTGTCAAAAGATTCGTTACTTCTTTTTGCATCTTAGGATTATGGATCTTCATCCAGCCACGACTAAAGGCAATTACCCCATCCATTAATTTTTTATAAACTTCCGGCTCTTTTTTTCGAAGACAAACTTCTAATACACCTTGAAGCAATCCATGATATTCAATAAAAGGTTCCATAAATCCATCCAATTTTGCTTGTTGCCATGCTTGATTGATAGATTCAATTGCTTCTTCTTGTTCTTTTAAATTAATTTGACACATGGCTTGTACACAATTTAAATAAATCATAGCAATAGGATAAATCCCATCCGCCATGAAAAAAGCACCTTGGACAATTCCTTTTGCTTTTGCGTATTCTTGTTTCAAATAAGTTTGGTGGGCCAGTAAGCTAATTGCGAATAAACGTTGTCCTATGGGTAAATAAGGAATATATTGTTCTAAAACAGGAATTTTTTCACTTGGTGGAATATGTATAAAAATACTAATGACATAATAAGCAAACACACAAGAAGCTTTTTCTTCTAATGATGCATTTTCTTTCATTGTTTTTTCTAAACACTGATATACATCTTCTCTTGCACATTGGGCAGCATAAGCATCTCCTAAAGTTAAATTAGAAAATGTATAGAGCATATCTGCAGATAAACGAAGCATCATATCTTCATGATTTAAATAATTTTCTACAATTTCTACACATTCTTTTGCTTTTGCTGAAAAGAAATAATATTCAGCTTGCGCAATTTGTGCAAGTTCTTTGTCTTCTATTTTTTCAATCGTTTCTTTTGCCTTTCCTGGTAAAAAAGAACTTCCTATCAAAGGAAGAACGACTCTTTTTGAAGATAACATTTTATGTCACCCCTTAAAATTTATTTTCTTTAGTATAGCATATAAACAAAAAAAAGATGAAATTTTTTTAATATTTCATCTTCATCTTTTTTATTCAATACTTATTGTTGAAGTATTTTCAATTTGTTTCATATCTGATTTAGGTACAGATAAACGAAGTACGCCACCTTCATATTTAGCTTTGATATCTTCTTTTGGAATATCCCCTAAATAGAAGCTACGTGCCATATTTCCGACATATCTTTCTTGTCTGATATAATGTCCTTCTTTATCTTTTTCATCTTTATCTAATCCCTTGCTTGTTGATATTGTCAAATATCCATTTTCATAGTTGACATTGATATCTTCTTTCTTGAAGCCTGGTAAGTCGATATCTACTTCATATGTTGTATCGGTTTCTCTTACATCTGTCTTCATCATATTTCTTGCATGTTTTCCATACAATGGATTTTTCTTTCCAAAGAAATCTTCATCAAAATCATTAAAGAAATCATCAAATAAGTTTTCTGTAAATAAGCTAGGCATCATCATAAGTCATTTCCCCTTTCAATATAAATGCTTAGTCATTAGCATCGTTACTTCAAGCGGTGTTAACTCTTGAAACTAGGTTCTTTATTAATACCTTTCCTAATTTCTAAATACATTATAGTTCTTATTTTTAGCACTGTCAAGTGTAGAGTGCCAAAAGTTATAAACTTATACTTAAAATCAAACCAATTGTTCCAACAACCATAAAACATAAAGACATTCCTGCTCCTTTTTTTCTTTGAATCATTTTTGTTTGTTGTTTAGGATCAATAGAATTTATAGGATAGTCTCTTCTTCCTATCAAATAAAGTAATATACCACTTGAATTATTTCCATTACTTGCAAGTAATCCCCATAACTTAGGATGCTTTAGCCCACGAATTGTTGCATCGATTACAATTAATTGATGAATTTAATAAACTGTTTCAATTCCCCCAACGAGCGCAACAGCCACACATATAATAGCTAAAATACTTTTTACTTCCATTACCATTTCCTCCTTAAATGCGTTTAATCATTTGATAAAGCAACAATGATGAACTCACAATTGCTAGACAAAAAACCATTACTAAATAATAACTTTTACTTGGTAAAAACATTCCTAGTGTTACCAATAAGATTACTACAATAATATTTAGGATAATCGCACTCAGTAGTTTTTGATTACTTTTAACAATATTGGTACTTTCTTGTAAATGTTCTATCATTTCATCGTCCCCTTTCAATAAATCATCAAGACTTATGGAATAAAGGTTGCTTAACTCAATGACACTTATAATATCAGGATAAGATTTTTCATTTTCCCAATTTGATATCGTTTGACGGGAAACATTTATTTTTTCAGCAATGACTTCTTGAGTCAAACCACTATTTAAGCGTGCTTCCTTTAGTTTTTTAGCTATTTCCATATTTTCTTTCTCCTTTCATTTTCATCTTTTCATAATCTATTGATAGAGTCTATCAAACTTCTTTTACATAGGGACTTTTTACATGTCAAAATTATTTGACATAGAAAAAAGACGCTTTAAAAGGCGTCAAATACTATAAAATAAGTTCAATCACAACTACAACAAAGCAACCAATACAAGCCACTTGTATAAGACTTAATTCTTTATAAGAAGCATAAACAATAATACTTGTCGCAATGATTCCTGAAATCAAATGACCTGTTGAATAGAAGATATCAGGAAAAGTCATCGCTGCAAGAACTGTATATGGAATATAATCCAAGAAAGATTGAATAGTCGGGTTGGTAATTTTTTTATTGATAAAAACAAGAGGAATGGCACGAATAGCATAGGTAATAAGCGACATGATCGCTAAATAGATATAAAACTTATCCATGCACTTCCTCCTTTTTAAATAGTAAAGCTCCTATAAAAGCACTTGAAAGTGCTGAAATTGTCATCGCAAAACCACTTGATAATTGATTAATGATTGGTAAGTAGTAAAAACATGAACGGATGATAATTGCAAGACTTACTACTTTAATTATATTTTTATCTTTTTTCATACCTGGAATAATAATAGCGATAAACATCGCATACAAAGCAATTGATAAAGCATTACTGATCACCTCTGGAACAATTGAGCCAAGTGCTGCTCCTAAAGTTGTTCCAACAAGCCAACCTGTTGCTGAAATCGAAGCTAAACCTGCAAAGTAAGCACGACTGACACTTTCTTCTAACATTGATAAAGCAAAGATTTCATCCGTAATAAAAAAGCTAAGTAACCATTTATAAATTCCTTTAAACTTTTCATCTACTTTTTGGGAAAGTGATAGTGACATAAACGCATAACGAATATTCACGGTCAATTCCACAATAGCCATTTCTAAATAGGTTCCTTGACCTGCAATAATCCCTAACGATGCAAATTGCCCTGCTGACGTAAGATTTAATAAAGAAATTAAAACTGCCTGCATAATGCTAAATCCCATGGATACAGCAATCGCACCAAAAGAAAAAGACACAGATAAATAGCCTAAAGCAATCGGTATTCCATTTTTCATTCCTCTTTTTATTTCTTTCATAACGTGTCTATTATACAAAAAAATCCCCGATAACTCTACAATTATCGAGGAATATTTTAAGCAAATTTTTCAACAATTGGTTTTGATACCAATTTATTCCATGTACTAATTAGTGGCCCTGTTCCAAACATTAAAATAATTGTCGCAATTCCAAGAGGCCCACCTGTAATAAATCCAATTAATACACAAACAACATCTGTCATAATACGACATACTGGATATGAAGGAGGCATGACATCTGCCATATAAATAGATAGGGCATCATAACATCCTGTTCCAAGATCTGAAGTAATATATAAAGAACATCCAAGTGTACATAATAAAATACCTATCGCTAATACGCCAAATTTCATTGGTAATGAAAAGGGTATAACATCAGGTGAAGAAACATTAAATAATTGACAATAAACATTATTAAAGAATTGTACAAAGAAACCTAGTAAAAACATATTAATAATAGCGCCTATATTTAAATATTTTAAATTACTTCTACTTAATAATATTAAAATGATAAATAAGACAGCATTAATACTTCCTTGAAAAACACCTAAAGGTATATTTAATAAACCACTGATCCCAGTTGTCATTGATGTAAATGGATCAATCCCCATTTGTGAAATACGACAGGTAGAAACACCAATAGCGATAATGATATTTCCTATTAATGAGATTATGGCAAGTTTGATTGAAAATTTAAATTTCATACTTTCCCCCTCTTTCCTAGTTGTATTATACTTATTTTTTTATCTTTGAATTTTATTTTCAAAATATGAAAAAACTATCTCAAAAACGAGATAGTTTCATAAATCATAAAGATTATTCCTGTATTGATCATAAGAAGAAGGAGAAAGAGTAAGATCCAAGGAATGATCTTTTTAATCATTTTCTATTTTCTTAGGAAAGATAATTGTTGTTTTGAAAAGATCGCCATCTACATTCACTTCAAAAGTTCCACCTTGAACCTCCACAAAACTTTTACAGATGGCAAGTCCTAAACCAGAACCTTCACTTTTACGAGAAGCATCTCCTTGCACAAATCTTTCTGTTAAATCATCAGGATTTGATATTTCATGGGCTGAAATATTTTTGAAAACGACGATGACTTGTTGATTTGTTTCGATAACTTGTAAATAAACACGGGTATGTTCTAAAGCGTATTTACAGATGTTTTGGCATAGATTTTCTAAAACGCGATAGGTTTTTTCACTGTCTAAATGACAGATGATTTTTTTATTTTCAAAATCATTTTTTAGATTTAAATGATGATGTTCAAATTGTTCTTGATATTCAAAGAGGACTTGTTGTAATAAAGCATGAATATCTAAATCAATAGGATTTAATTGGATATTACCACTATTAACTTTTGATACTTCAAATAGGTCTTCAATGAGTGTTTTTAATCTTTTGGTATTACGATCTAAAATATCAATATATTCCTCTTGTTGTTCTTTTGATAAATCTTCATTTTTTAATAAATCAATATAAGAAATTATCGATGTAAGTGGTGTTTTTAAATCATGAGAAACATTACTAATCAATTCTGTTTTCATCTTTTGTGATGCGACTTCTTTACTTACTGCATCTTTAAAACCATCATTGATACAATTAAGTTCATCTTTGAGTGAATTAAATAAACCAAGATCTTGATTAATTTTATCATTAAATTCACCTTGAGCTAAATGATTGGCTGATTCTAAGAGAATTTGATAATCATTGCTTACTTTAGAAAGTAGCTTTTTAGAAATCAGCATGATCATAATTGTACAGATCAAAGAAATAAAACATGTAAAAACAAGATAAGCACGTGGACTTGTATAATAAAGATTTCCTGTAATTCCCATTAAAAAATAGACAAATAGTAAAATTCCTTCAATACAAATACCACTCATCAAACTTAATTTAAGAATGATATTTCCTTTTTGATTCTTTAAATCAAACTGTGTTAAGCTTTTAATTTCATCTTTAAAATAACGGATAATACTACAAATAAGCGTATGTTCTTTAATAAAGTCTTTACCAAAAACAAGAATTGATTTGACATAAAAGATAAAATACATAATCATGGCATAGAAAATAAACCATCCACCTACGTTGATAATTGGTTCAATTGCCACACCAGCACCTGCCATGCCTTTTTCTCTTAACATCCAAGCGAAATTTCCTTGCCAAGAAGCACGTAATACTTCTGTCATGACAGTAATCCACAATGCAATTAAAATGATATAAATAAAGAACATAAAGAATAATTTAACTTTGACAATTGTTTTAAAAGGTTCAATTTCAATCAATTTTCTTACTGGAACAAATAACATAAAGATGACAAGGGCTGCAATAATGATAAAGACATAAGTCATTAAAATATCAGAAATTGATCCTTGTTTAGAACATAATTGTTCCAAATAACAATTTGTTGGTAGTTTTTTAGGAATCGCAATCAGTACTTTAATGTTTGTTGGATTTTTTAATGTAATTTGGTTAATAACATCACTGTTATCTTCATCTGAATAATTATTTTTAAAGAGTTGATCAAAGGACGTATTGTAGAATGCCCCCTCCCAATCACTTGTTTGATTTCCTTCAAGAGAAACATTGCCATTTTCATCATAATCAATGATTGTATACCATTGATAGTTATTTAATACTTTTTTATCTTGAGATTCAAAAGCATTTTTTAAATTCTTTTTAGAATTTGTGAAAAAGATTTTTTCATCCGTTTTATCATAAACATAATATTTAATACCTTTTGCTTCACGATTATTTTCATCATCTAAGTCATAAATATAATTATTAAAGGCATCCTTTAAAGAATAATCATCATATACATTAAGCTTATCAATATCATCACCTTCAACATAATAATGAAGTAAATCATAATTTCCTTTTCTTCTTTGTATTTTCATATCTAATAAAATACTTTTACTTGTAAGTATTTCGGTAATTCTACTTCGATTATTATCAAAATCGAGTTTAGTCGAAGTCGTTTTTTCTTTAGCACCATAACTTAAATATGTTACTAAAGAAGCTATAATTAAGACAGAAAATAAAAGTATCTTAAGTAATCTATTTTTATTTTTCATATTCTCACCTACTGTTTATCAATTTTATATCCAACACCCCAAACAACTTTTAAATATTGAGGTTTTTTAGGATTAATTTCTATTTTTTCTCTTAAATTACGAACATGGACCATGACTGTTTCACTATTGATGGCTTCTTCATTCCACACACGTTCATAAATATCATCGGCAGAAAAAACCTTTCCTGCATTTTTCATTAATAATTCAAGTATTTTAAATTCGATTGGTGTTACTTTCACCTTTTTGCCATCAACTGATACCGTTTTAGTATCCACATTCAATTCAAGACCACCACATATATAAATAGAATCACTTTCTTTTGGTGCTGTGGCATCTAAATAACGACCATAACGTCTTAAATGTGAACGAACACGAGCCATTAATTCCATTGGTACAAATGGTTTTGTGACATAATCATCACCACCTAAATTAAGTCCCATGATTTTATCGATATCTTCTGATTTTGCGGAAAGAAAAATCACTGGAAAATCGTATTTTTCTCTTAACTTAGCGACCATTGTAAGACCATCCATTCGTGGCATCATAATATCAACAATAGCAAGATGAATTGTTTCTTTTTCCACAATTTCTAAACCTTCAAGACCATCATTTCCAACATACACATCGTATCCTTGATTTTGTAAATAAATTTTAATTGCATTCGCAATTTCAGTGTCATCTTCGACAACTAATACATGATATTTTTCCATTCCCTTTTTAACCCCTTATCTAAGCATTGAAAACAATGCAAAACTAATACATATATAACCTGCATAAACACAGCTTATTAAAATGATTTTGTTTATTCTTTCCATCTTCCTCACCTCTTGCCTTAAAGTATAGAGATGATTTATAAATATTTTCTTTTTATATTTCTAAAGATTTTCTTAAGATTCAAACTATCTCTATTGTACCTAATCTTTTCTAAAAAAGAAAATCTCTTTTAAATATAAGATAATTCGTCTATTTTTTACTAAATAGTCAAAATAACTCTCATGTAACATGAGAGTTTGATATAATAAATTTGAGGTGACCTATATGAATAGTGATTATTTAAGTATTGGTGAAATGGCCAAAATGAATCATATTACCGTAACAACATTAAGACTCTATGATGAACTTGATTTATTAAAGCCTGTCTACGTTAATCCGGAGACAAATTATCGCTACTATGATATTAAACAAAATGCTCGTTTAGATTTGATTCAATATATGAAAGAACTCCAAATGAATCTTAAAGAAATTAAAGAACTTCTTGATAAAGAAGATATTAATCTCATTGAAGCGATTTTAATTAAAAAAAAGCAACAACTTTCTATGCAAATCAATGATTTACAAAGAACCAAAGATGCTATTTCAAGAACAATCTATAGTTTGGAAAGATATCGTAAATCACCACCAAGTGGAACAATTACTTTAGAATATATTGATCGAAGAAGAATCTATGTCATGCATACCAATATTAATTTCTATGAACATGATTTAAATGTTTATGAACATCTTTTAACTCAATTAAAAAACGATTTGATTATACATCATTATCCCCAAATCTATTATTGTAATGCGGGAACTTTTCTTGATAAAGAGAAGTTTTTAAAACAAGATTTTGTTTCTGATCGTATTTTTGTTTTTGTGGATGATCATTTCCCCGAAAAAGAAATACAAGTCATTGAAAATGGCATGTATGCTTGTATTTATCTTGATGACTTTCATCAAGAAATCAATTATGCAAAACGTCTTCTTGATTATTGTAAGATGAATCATTTGACAATATGTGGGGATTATATATGTGAAGTCTTAAGTGAACTCAGTATTTTTGATCATCATGAACGTTCTATGTTTTTAAGATTACAAGTTCCTGTTTCTTTTGAAAAGTAGTTGACTCTCCTCTTAGATAAGAGTCTATGATGTAAGTGAAAGAAATAGGAGGCATGAATTATGGAAAAGATTAAAGTTGTACAATATGGTTGTGGAAAGATGGCAAAATACATCATCCGTTATCTTTATGAAAATGGAGCTATGATTGTTGGTGCTATCGATACAAATCCAGCAATTGTAGGAATGGATATCGGTGATTTTGCTGAACTCGGTGTTAAAACAGGAGTATGCATCTCTGATCAAGCAGATAAAGTGTTAGATGAAACAGACCCTGATATTGCCGTTGTTACTTTATTTAGTTTAGTAAGTGATTGCTTCGATCATTATGTAAAATGTTTATCAAGAGGAATTAGTGTTATTTCTACATGTGAAGAAGCAACATATAGTTGGACAACAGATCCTGTTCGTACAAATCAATTAGATGTTATCGCAAAAGAAAACGGATGTACTTTTGTTGGTAGTGGTATGGAAGATATCTTCTGGGTAAATATGGTTGGTTTAGTAGCCGGTGGATGTCATTCTATTAAAAAGATTGAAGGTGCTGTAAGTTATAATGTTGAAGATTATGGATTAGCTCTTGCAAAAGCACATGGAGTTGGATTAACTCCTGAAGAATTTGAAGCAAGTATTGCTCATCCTGAAGTATTAGAACCTTCATATGTATGGAATTCAAATGAAGCTCTCGCAGCACGTATGGGATGGACAATTAAATCACAAACACAAAAATGTGTTCCTTATTTCCATGAAACAGATTTATATTCGTCAACTTTAGGTGAAACAATTCCAAAAGGAAATTGTATTGGAATGGCTGCTGTTGTAACGACAGAAACTTTCCAAGGGCCTATTATTGAAACACAATGTATTGGTAAAGTTTATGGTGAAGATGATGGAGATATGTGTGATTGGAAAATTACAGGTGAACCAGATACAGAATTCCACGTTGTAAAACCTGCAACAGTTGAACATACATGTGCGACAATTGTCAATCGTATTCCAACTGTTTTAGTTGCACCTGCTGGTGTGGTTACAGTTGACGAATTGGATCGTTTAGAGTATTTAACTTATCCTATGGAATATCATATTTAATGTAAAAGCAGAGCCTAAGCTCTGCTTTTTTGGAGTAACTAAATAATCTTGGGGATTTTTTAAGCTATAAATAAACCAGGGGTATCTATACTGAACCGACTTTGTTGGACAAAAAA
>JAUNWT010000005.1 GCA_030540195.1 Bacillota bacterium
GAGGACAAAGAAAGAAAAATATTGAACATGTAAGAAATTTAATGAATGAACTTCAATGTTCTAAACAAAGAGCCATGGATATTTTAAAATTGACAACTTCTGAAAGAAAAGAAATCGAAAAATATTTTCATTCATAAAAGAACGTGCAAGTTACACGTTCTTTTGTTTATTGATCAATACTTTTCTATAAAATTTAGAATATTTAGTTACTTCGCTATTAATTTTTTTGACCCCATATTTTTCTAGAAGTGTTTTTTCATCACTAAATAAATTCGTTCCTAACCCTAAATGTTCTCCTTTAATTTTAACTCCTAAACTAGCAAGAATTGTCGGATAAAAATCAAAAATCGCAAATTTTCTATTTTTAGGTTGAATCGGTTCAATAGCACTATTAATAAAACAATTATAAGGGGTGCGTAAATAATTTTTATCTAAATGTTTAAAAAATTTTTCAGACATACTTTTATGATCGCCCGTAATAACAATTGTTGTATTTTCATACCAATCTTGTTTTTGACACCAACGTACAAACGCTTCTACTTGTCTTGATTGACAACTGATAACATTAGCATATTGGCTTTCATATTCATGGTTACATTCTTCACAAATATAACCGTCTGGTGTATGAGTATCAATTGTGACAAGTTCCATACAGAAGGGTTGTTTACTTTTTGCCATTTCAACAAGATCTTCTTTCGCAAATTCAAAGACCTTCTTATCTTCAAATCCCCAAAAGACATGATAATCTTGTGGTAATCGTCCTTCTTCTTTTAATGAAGTCGTATCTTCAATCTTAAAATTTCCATGTTGTTTATAGAAATTTGAAGTACAGCCAAAATTAGCATCTGAACCCATCAAGATACGATTTTGATATCCTTGACTTTCTAAAATTTCACCTAATGTATAGCATCCTGATAAAAAAGAAGAATGTTCATCATACTTATCTTTTGAAAGTGGAAATAAAAGTGGAATTCCTGCTTCTTGGCCAACCATGGAAGCAATGGTCCATTGTGTTCCCTCAATTGTATAAGAACCTCCTATTTTATTAGAATGTGAAAAATTAATATTTTCTTTTGCGAGCATACCTAATTCTTTAATATAGTTATTTTCTTCTTGTCCACCATCTTCTTTAGAAAGATACGTATTTTCCACTGACTCTAAATAAATGTGAATTAAATTTCTTTTTTCTGTAAATTCTAACTCAACGGCTTTAGGATCCACATAATGTTCTTCATAAAGTTTCGATGTTCTCACCATATCAAAAACATACGTAATAATTTGATAATTGACCAACGCATAAAGTATTGTTCCAAAAATTAAAATCGCAATACAAACACCTTGATAATCAAACAAAAAAACTAGTGGTGTTTTATAAAGAAGAACACTTCCAATAACAGTAGCTATCAAAGCTGGTGGAAAACAATTAACAAACCAATCCTTAAAAATACCTTCATCTGTTCCATCACAGGGAACTACCATGTGATAAATCATTTGATTTAAAGTTTTTACAGAAAAAGTACGATTCCCCCATAAAATACTAAAAATCACCAACATTACAATAAATAAAATTATTATTAAACTCATATCATCATTCCTTTATTGGTTCATTCTAACATACTTTTTTTAAAAGAGCGAGTAACTTTTATAAAACAAAATATCCCATTTTTTTAATTATTCGTTATAATACCTACGAAGGAGTAATAAAATGGAAGATAGAAAATTATTATTTTTTGATATTGACGGTACACTATTAAGCGAAAAAACACATACGGTTCCTCAAAGTGCCAAAGATGCTTTAAAAAAAGCAAAAGAAAAAGGACATTTGATTTTTATTAATACCGGTAGACCTATTTCTACAATTGACCAAGAAATCCAAGACTTAAACCCTGATGGGTATATTTGTGGCTGTGGAACTTATATTACCTATCATGATCAAGTAATTTATCATCATCAATTATCGAAAGAAAGATGTAAAGAAATTGCATCTCTTATAGAAAAATATGAGATTGATGCTGTTTTAGAATCAAAAGATCATGTTTATTTTAATACAAATATTAAAAATTCTTTTGTTCAAGAAATCCAAGAGAGATATACAAATAACGGTTTTAATGTTTCAACAAGTGAAGATCCAAATCTTTCTTTTGATAAATTTACAATTTGGTTCGATCATAACATTCAAGAATTTAGAGATAATATCTCACAGGATTTTGATATCATTGAACGTAGTGAAGAAATGTGGGAAATTGTGCCAAAGAATCATTCAAAAGCCACTGGTATTCAAAGTGTTGCTGATGATTTTCAAAGTGATTTAAATCAATGTTATGTTTTTGGGGATTCTTTTAATGATGAAAGCATGCTTCGTTATGTTAAACATTCTATTGTTATGGCCAATGGTGTACAAGCGATGAAAGACATTGCTTATTTTGTAACAAAAGATATTGAAGATAATGGTATTGCTTACGCTTTAGAAAAACTTGAACTTATTTAAGTTTAAAGATGAAATGTTAAAAACCTGCAAAAGCAGGTTTTTATTTATACATTTTAGAAATACATACAAGTTAATATCGATTAACCTTCTAACTTACATAACATAATGCCTGGATTTTCTTCATATGCCTTAAATCCCATTTTTTCATAAAATCTAACTGCACGTTTATTATTTGTATCAACCAAGACACATATACCAGGTACTTTTTCTTCTTTTAAAACTTCAAACAAAGCCTTCATTAACTTTGAACCTACACCATTACCAGTATATTCTTCTAATATATCAATATGAATATGTGCTGGATATTCAGGATAAAAACGTTCTAGTTCACGATTAGCATTAGGAAATCTTTCTGCCTTTACTTCATCTAACTCTTTCAAAGTCAAATAATAAGGGTAAGCATTTTTTTCATAAGCCTTTAGATCCTTGGCACATAAAATATAACCACAAACCTTATCCTCATCACTTTTAAGCATTAAACAAATTTCTTTATCAATATAAGGATCACAGTATAAAGCTAATGTTGCCTTTTTCGCATTATCATCCTTATATCTAGATGTCGATTGAGAAATACACACATTTTGTACTTGTTGTTTATATTTTGGTTCATATTTAACTATTTCCATTTTTTTACCTAAAAAGAACTATTTAAAGCTCTTTCCTTTCATTTTTATCATTCAAATTATCGCATAAAAACTACTAAGTCATCAAGTTCTTTCAAACAGTTCAATTTAATTCTTAATATTTCTAAGGATAAAAAGAGTATTTATGAAACTTCATTTCACAAATACTACTCTACATGTTCAACAACTTTTTTTAGACGTTTTTCAAAATCACGTCTAGAAAACATAACAATCGCATTACATCCTAAACATTTCACTTTAATATCTGCACCCATTCTTACAATTTTCCATTGGTTTGACTTTTTACATGGGTGTTGTTTTTTCATTTCAACAATATCATTTAATTGGTAGTCCATAATTATTCTCCTTGATGATGATAAAATGCTTCTAAAGTATTTTGTAATAACATCGTAATGGTCATTGGTCCAATTCCACCTGGAACAGGTGTAATCGCATAAACTTTATCTTTCACATCTTCAAAGTCAACATCTCCACAAAGTTTATTATTTTCATCACGATTAATTCCTACATCTAAAACAACGGCACCTTTTTTAACATAATCACTATTGATCATTTTCGCACGACCAACAGCCGCAATTAAAACATCCGCTCTTTGACAAACTTCTTTTAAATCTTTTGTTTTACTATGTGCAATCGTCACTGTTGCATTTTTTTGTAAGCATAATAAAGCTACTGGTTTTCCAACGATATTACTTCTTCCTACCACAACAACTTCTTTACCTGTTAAGTCATAATTGATTTCATCTAATAAAACCATCATTCCTTTAGGTGTACAAGGTACTAAACTTTTTTGTCCTAAAAACAATTTAGCAACATTTTCAGGATGGAAACCATCTACATCTTTTGATGGATCGATTGCTTCTAAAACCTTATCTTCGTTAATATGATCTGGTAATGGTAATTGTACTAAAATCCCATCAACTGTTTCATCTTCATTTAATTGTTTAATTTCATTTAAAAGTTCTTCTTCACTAAAAGTTGCATCATGTGTAATTTTTAAAGAATCAATACCAATATAGGCGCATCCTCTTTCTTTATTTCTTACGTATACTTGGCTTGCTTGATTTTCCCCTACTAAAATAACCGCAAGCTTTGGTAAACGATTGTATTTGTTTTTAATTTGTTCAACCTCTTCTTTTAATTGATCCTTGATCTTTGTTGAAATCTCTTTTCCGCTAATAATCATGATATGTCCCCCTCATATTATCTATGATTATAAAGGAAGAAAAAGGCAAATTCAATAAAAAAGGTATAAGCCAAAGCCTATACCTCCCTATTATTCACCTTCATGTTCTAAAGTGTTTTTTTCATATACTTTAAAGAATGGATAGTAAACAACTACTGAAAGTGCTACTAACACAAACATGAAAATAACATTTCTAAGATCTAACGCTGATAAGAATCCTTGCGCAAAGAATGGAGTAAATGATGGATCGACAATATAACCTAAAGAAACAAGTCCCATACTTTGAACAAGATATCCAAGTCCCGCTGAAAGACATGGCATAATCAAAAATGGAATCGATAAAATCGGATTTAAAACGATTGGTGTCCCAAAAATAATTGGTTCATTAATTCCACAAATACCTGGTAATACACTTAAACGTCCAATTGAACGAATATGTTTTGATTTTGATTTGCACATTAATAAAACAAGTCCTAATGTATTCCCTGCTCCACCTAATAATACATATCTAAACATTTGTAAGTTAATTAAAGCTGTTGGTGCTTTTCCCGCATTAACAAGTTCAGCATTTACTCCAGTATTTGCGATACATAAAGCAAATACAATTGGGAAAACAATTGAAGAACCATTAATTCCAAATAACCATAAAATATTTGAAAATAAATAAATTCCCATAAACATCCAAATATTATCTACACCTGAAATAGCTGGTGTTAAAATAGACATAATAAAATCGGGTAAGTTTTTACCTGTAGCTGCCATCAAAGCCACATTTAAACCATAGATAATAATAATGTTTGCAGCTAGTGGTAATAAACTATTTACAAAATCAGTAACTGCACTTGGCACACTTGCTGGAAAGGAAATAACAAGTTTTTGACTTACAAAACGTGAAATTTCCACAGAAACCAATGCAATAATGATAGCAACAAATAACCCATCAGCTCCTAAATAGCTTGTTGAAATACCACCATCTTTTAATGGTGCTGACACCATTAGGAAAGTACACATAGCAATAATTCCATAAACAGCTGATTTCATTTGATAACTTTCCGCTAAACAATAAGCAATCCCAAAAGCAGAAATTAAACCAACTAATCCCATTGTATAATTATAAGGTAAAGTTAATACATCATAGTTGGCAACCGCAAATTGTTTCCAACTGATCAAAGCTTTTAAAAAGATATTTCCTGTATGTAAATCTACTAAATCTAAGTTGATTGGTGGATTGGCAACAATTAAAAATAATGATCCAATCACAATTAATCCTAACGGCATCATCATTCCTGATGAAATTGCTTGTAGATGTCTTTGTTGTGCGAGTTTATTCGCAAAAGGCTCTAGTAACTTCTCTAATTTTTCTATCATTTTATATTCCCCTCAAAATATAATCTATCTATTAAAATTGCCAACCATTAAATGTAAAGGCTGTATCTACAACGTTTTCTGGATCATATTCTTCTAAGATTTTTGCATAACGTTCTTTATAATCGTTATCTACTTCCATTTGTGGGATAACTCTGCTTGCTTCATGTAAGAAATGGAAAGAATCACGTCCCATTGCTTTTCCTCTTACTGTATGTTTATCTAAAGCAACATCTGGAATTTCTGGGAATTTACCCATCGCAAATGATTTAATACAAATATTTTTTAATAAATCACTTGAACGATCTTTTTGACAACTACATAAGTAACGAATTGCATGAATGAAATACATTGGTTGATCTCCATCAGCATATTCAAAGTTTTTAGACATTTGGTAGAGGTTATTCACTAAAACTGCAGCCATTGGATCTCCCATCCCAATATCTTCTACCGAAATAGTTAATAAACGTCTCCACATTTTTTCTAATAATTGTGGTGAAGAGATATACATTTCATAAGCGAACATACATGCATCTTCTTCTTTTGCACGTCTAATTGATTTTTGTAATGCAGAAATCACTTCATCTCCTGCATATCCATTTTTTGTAACGATTTTTGACCATGGGTCGTACATTGCTTTTGCCATTATTCTTGCTCCTTTATTTTATCTGTGACATAATTTATGCGAGGTGAAACGTATGAATATTGATCATCTAAAAGATAAATTTGATTTAAATGAATTAGAAGTTTCTTTATTGGAATATATCAAAAAGAATCAAAACCAATTAAAAAATATTACAATTCGACAAATGGCCAAAGATAACTTTACATCAACTTCTGCCATCTACCGTTTATGTAACAAATTAGAATTTAGTGGTTACAGCGATATGATTTATCATCTATCAGACAATAACCAATCATCATCCAAACATAAAAAGTATGAAAACTATTTACCCCATTTTACACAATTACTAAACAAGCATAAAAACAGTCGAATTATTGTTTTTGGTATGGGCTTTTCTGCACCTATTTCTGATTATATTTCTCAAAGATTGACGCTTAATGGTTTTTGTGCCATGAGTGTTGTTCATATGGAAATGTTGGATGCCAACTTTCAAGATTCAACACTTCTTATTGTTATCTCTAATTCAGGGATTACGACAAGACTTGAGGAAGTCGTTGAAACGGCTAAAAACAATCATATTGATATCATTACTTTTACCGGTAATGAAAAATCAAGAATAAGTCAGTATGCTACTTTACCTATTATCATTGGTCACTATAATCCTTTTTACCATGATAATCTTGTTCCTAATGCTTTTTTTGGACAAGTTCTCATTATTTTTGAATCTCTTCTCTATTCTTTTTTGTCCTCAAAAAAATAATATACTTTCATGTCCTCAATTAAAATAATTTGACAAGACAAAAAAACATGTTCCCATTTTTGAAACATGTTTTTCTTTTTATTATTTAATATTTTCAACAATATGTCTTGCAACTAAAATACCATTTGCACCTGCTTGAGCAAGTCCTCTTGTAAGTCCTGCACCATCACCAGCTACATATAAATCATCAATTTCAGATTCAAAACCATCTCTTACTTTTGGTCTTGCTGAATAGAATTTAGCTTCTACACCATATAATAAAGTGTGTTCATTAGCGATACCTGGTGTTACATTATCTAACGCTTCAATCATTTCAATAATTGATTTCATTGTATTGTATGGTAAAACAAGACCTAAATCTCCTGGTACTGCTTCTGGTAAAGTAGGATCTGTATACCCTTCTTTTAATCTCTTATAAGTTGTTCTTCTTCCTCGTTTGATATCTCCATATCTTTGAACAATAACTGAACCATTTGATAATTTATTCGCTAATCTTGAAATTTCGTGAGCAAATTCATTTGGTTCATTGAATGGTTCACTAAATGTATGAGATACAAGTAAAGCAAAGTTTGTATTCTTACTTCCTAGTTTTGGATCATGGTAAGCATGTCCATTCGCAAGCATTGTTCCACTATGGTTTTCAATAACAACATGACCACTTGGATTTGAACAGAAAGTTCTTACTTTTGTTCCTACTGAAGTATTATAAACAAATTTACCTTCATATAAGTTTTTATTTATTTCTTCCATAACGATATTACTTGTTTCTACACGTACCCCAATATCTACTTGGTTATTATAAAGTTTTAATCCTTGATTTGATAAAACTTTTGTAAGCCATGCAGAACCATCTCTACCTGGCGCTAAAACAACTTTTTTAGCGTGAATTGTTCTTCCATCTTCTAAAACAATTCCCGTTGCATGATGATCTTCTACAATAATATCTTGAACAGCTGTTTTAAATTGTAAGTCCATATGTTGTTTTAATTCATTAGACATTTCTGTCATAATTCTTAAGTTTTCTTCTGTACCTAAATGTCTCACTTTTGCTCTTAAAAGCTTTAATCCTACAGCATATCCACGATGTTCAATTTCTTTTACTTTATCTGTTGTTGGATCTGTAATTTCTTTAGTAGCCCCATGTTTTAAATAAAGGTTATCTACATAATGAATCACATCTTCAACTTCATCATTACTTAAGTAGTCTGTTAACCAACCACCAAATTCACTTGTAATATTAAATTTACCATCAGAGTAAGCACCAGCTCCACCAAAACCATCGGTAATAGAACAAGCTGGTAAACATCCCGGTTCACGATCTTTATGAACTGGACAATGTTTAATTTTTTTATCTTTAATAGGACAATGTCTATTCATAACATCATGTCCTTTATCTATAAGTAATACTTCTAATTCAGGATTTTTTAAATATAATTCATAACATGTCATAATTCCTGCTGGACCTGCACCAACAACGATTACATCATAATTTTCTTTCACTTTTTTCTCCTTCATTTTCCAAAAATATCCAAACCTTTCACATTATAGACGACTCTTTCTTATATCGCAAGTATTTACATGTTTTTTTATTTCGCAAAATGTTTTTATAATTGATGAAAGATTGGTTTCATTTTTTCAAAAGTACAATAAGTTTCAAAACCTAATTCTTTTAATAATTCTTTAGCTTCATCAATATAAGCTCCTAAATGTTCTACTTTATGACTATCACTACCAATCGTAATAATCTTTCCACCTAATTCTTTATAAAGTTTTAAAATATCTCTTGAAGGTGTTGAATCTTTTAAACCATAACGATGACTCGAGGTATTGATTTCAATACCTTTACCATCATGAATCACAATTTTTAATATTTCTGTAATTATTGATTTTACTTTTTCAAAAGGATAATTGCCTATTTCATCATAACGTGTCATCAAGTCCAAATGACCTAAAACACTATAATTTTTATATTTCTTAATCACATTCAACATTTCTTGATAATAGCCTTCCATATATTCTTGTTGTGATTTTCCTTTTTGATAATCTTGTGTCCAAAATTCTTGATCATTGACTTGATGTATAGATAAAATAATAAAATCAAAATCATATTGTTTATAAAGCTTTTGATAACGTGATATTGTATGAACTTGCACACCAAATTCCATACCTTGTCTAATTATAATTTCAGGATATTTTTTTCTTAAACTTTCAATTTCTTTAAAATACTTTGGATAATCTACATTGACTTGTGGTTGTCCGTAAAGGTATTCTACCGGACCTTCATCCCAATCTTTTTTTATACCGTAATCCACATGATCCGTAAAACAAATTTCATCAATACCTTTTTTTAAAGCATCTTTGATGACATCTTCCATGAGATATGTACTATCATCACTATAATAAGTATGTACATGATAATCTTGATACATTTTCATCACCCCATCTCATTTTATCAAGTTTATAAGCACAAAAAAAGCCTCTCGGCTCTCTTTGATATATATAATTGGGAAGGGAATATGAAAAATTATTCATATTGTAAAAGGTTATTTATCTTTTACATGTTTAATATACCCAGCTTTTGTGAACTCAATACAACTTTTTTGTGTCAAAAGTGTAAAGAATTACCGTGAATTATGTGATTATATTCTTGTTACATCTTTCCATAATGTAAATGGAGGTGTTTTTATGTCGATGCTCTATAAAGAAGTTGAGGACTTTGAAGCTATTGCTTATCATCAAAAACAATTCAAAAAAGTAACAAAAAAAGATCTTTTAGGCAAATGGAATCTCTTTTTCTTCTATCCTGCCGATTTTACCTTTATCTGTCCTACCGAACTCGAAGACTTACAAGAAAAATATCAAGAATTTAAAAATGCAGGATGCAAAATTTATGCCATTTCAACCGATACCCATTTTGCCCATAAAACTTGGCATGATATTTCTGAAAATATATCTAAGATAGAATATCCTATGATTGGTGATCCCCGTCATGAACTTGCATATAATTTTGATATTTTTGATGAAAATGAAGGTCTTGTACAAAGAGGCAGTTTTATTATTGATCCTGAAGGGAAAATTGTTGTTTATGAAGTCAATACTGGAAATGTTGGTAGAAATGCAGATGAACTTTTAAGAAGACTCCTTGCTTGTCAATTTGTCTATAAACACGGTAATGATGTATGTCCCGCTAAATGGCAACCAGGAAATCAAACAATTAAAACATCTATTGAAAATATTGGTAAATAAAATGTAAAATAGAATTGTTGAAGGAGGGACCAGCATGCTTATTGATAAATTAAATATTATTTTAAATTCAAGTGATGCATTTTCTCCAAAGTATGTCATTAGTTTATTTGTTAAAAATAATTTAAATGATATTCCAACAATGTCTATTGATACTATTGCCCTTTCATGTCATACATCTAAAAGTCAAGTTTCTAAATATGTAAAGTCCTTAGGTTACGAAACGATGAAAGATTTTAAAGAGGCTTGTTTGGATAATATTTCTAGTATAGAAAGAACCAACAAAACACCATTTTCATTACAGGAAAACATTGAAAAACAATTCACAGATTTTACTACAAATATTATGAACGAATTACATTATACAATGAATCAAATTGATGAAATCAATTTAATAAAATTAGTAAATAATATAAAGAAAAGTAAACGTATTTTCGTTTATGGACACGGTCACGCTAGAACTCTTTGTTCATATATTCAAAATGAACTTTCTACCAAACAAAAAGAAGTAATTATATGTGATGTTGATTTTGAAAAAGAATATCACTTTCAAGATAATGATCTTCTTTTACTCATCAGCATCAACGGAAATACATTTCATTTTGATAAAAGAGTGATTCACCATATTTTAAAATATTCGGTAAATACATGGCTTATAAGTTGTAAAAAGGATATTTCTTTTCCTAAAAATTATTTATATATTCCAACCACAAATGATAAATACAATGATTATTTATTAAGGCATATTATTGATTTTATCTTGATGTACTAAGTTTCCAAAATGGAAACTTTTTTATTTTATTGATATTTATTTTCTATAATAACTTTGTAATTAAAAGAAAAGGAGCATGAACAATGGGATTTAGAAAAGATTTTTTATGGGGTGGTGCCACTGCTGCCAATCAATGTGAAGGTGGCGCTAATGAAGGAAACAGAGGACTTGCCAATGTAGACCTCATGCCTTTAGGAAAAGATCGTTATTTAGTCGGTACCGGTAAAATAAAAATGTATGACTTTGATGATCAACATTTTTATCCAGCTTTAACTGCTGTTGATTTTTATCATCATTATAAAGAAGATATTGCTTTATTTGGTGAAATGGGATTTAAAACTTTTCGTTTATCTATCGCTTGGACACGTATTTTTCCAAATGGCGATGAAGAAAAACCAAATGAAGAAGGTTTAAGATTTTATGAAGATATTTTTAAAGAATGTCATAAATATGGTATTGAACCACTTGTTACTATTAATCATTTTGATTGTCCAATGTATTTAATAAAAAAAATTGGTGGTTGGCGTAGTAGAGAAATGATTGATTATTTTTATAAGCTTTGTCAGACTTTATTTGAAAGATACAAAGGTCTTGTAAAATATTGGTTGACATTTAATGAAATTAATATGATTTTACATTTTCCTTTTGTTGCCGCAGGAATCTGTTTTGAAGAAGATGAAAATGAAACACAAGTTATGATTACTGCTGTTCATCATCAACTTATCGCAAGTGCAATGGCAACAAAACTTGCTCATGAAATAGATTCCAACAATCAAATTGGCTGTATGTTAGCGGCAGGTTCTTATTATCCTGAAACATGTAAACCTGAAGACTATTGGAAAGCCATTTGTGATAATCGTGAAGTTTATATGTTTGCAGACGTTCAAGCAAGAGGATACTATCATAATTATGCTTTAAAATGGCTTGAAGAAAGAAATGCAAAAATTCCTTTTAAAGATGGTGATAAAGAGTTACTTAAAGAAAATACAGTAGATTTTGTAAGTTTTTCATATTATTCATCAAGGGTAAGTAGTAGTGATTTATCTAAAGGTCAACAATCAGAAAGTAATATTTTTGCTTCCGCTAAAAATCCTTATTTAAAAGAAAGTGAATGGGGTTGGGCTATTGATCCTTTAGGATTTAGAAGCACTCTTAATGAACTTTATGATCGTTATCAAAAACCTTTATTTGTTGTAGAAAATGGTTTAGGAGCTAAAGATGTTTTAGAAAAGGGTTCAATTCACGATGACTATAGAATAGATTATTTAAGACAACATATTCAAGCAATGAAAGATGCTGTAGAAAAAGATGGCGTTGATTTATTAGGATATACAACTTGGGGATGTATTGATTTAGTTTCTAATGGTACAGGTGAAGTTAAGAAAAGATATGGTTTTATTTATGTAGATCGAGATAATTTAGGAAATGGAACTTATCAAAGAATAAAAAAAGATTCATTTTATTGGTATAAAAAAGTAATCGAAACAAATGGAGAAGATTTGTATTAAAAAAACAGCTACTGCTGTTTTTTTAAATATCTTTCTAAAAATGAATGTGCAAGAGATCCTTGCTTAATTTTTCTTCTTGCTTCTTCAATTGAATACCAATGTGCCTCATCGACTTCATTTGTGAGTTTAAAATTTTCACTATCAACCACAGCAGCATAATTATGCATTAATGTGTTGGATGGTTGATAATATTCATTATCGTTGTACACATAATCAATCACATTTAAATTGACTTCTTCTTTGATTTCTCTAATAAGTGTTTCTTTCGCATTTTCACCTTTTGTAATATATCCAGCCACTAATACATTAAAGTCTTTTCCATATTGTTTAATAAGTAAAATTTTATCTTTTGTTGGATTAAAGATAATCGTAGAAATAGCACTATTAAACATGGGAAAACGAAATTGTTTACATGTTGGACAATAAGGAACAAGTCCATCAATACCACATTCTTTTAAAATTAATTTTGTTCCACATTCACTACAATATTTCATTTCTATCACCTTTGTTATTATAGCGTGAACAAATCACCAATAACAATATTAAATTAATAAGATGAAAGAACAAAGCAATGATAAAGACAACTTGATAACTCTGAGTAAAGTCATATAAATAACCAATTAAAGTTAAAGAACTCGCACTTCCTACATTCGTTAAGAAACCAATGACTGCATACGTTTGACTATAGTTTTCACTGCCAAAAAAATAACGTGTCAACATTGGTATTCCTACTGCCCCTACTGAATAAATAGAACCAAAGATAAAAGAACCTATCGTTAACAAAAGAACTTGGTGTTGTAAAACACCAACAAATAATAAAACTAAAGAAAAACAATTTGTCAAAATCATGATAATTACCGCTTTGACCGGTGTAAACAAATCACTTAAAAAACCAATCAATAACTTTGTACAAATATTGCCAATCATCGCAAGTGACATAAAAGTAGCCCCTATATTTGTAGAAAGTTGAATACTTAGCGCAATTCCTGATAAGTGTTGAGAAATACCCGTGATAGATGTATGTAAAACAGTGAATAAACACATACATAAAAAACTAAGGGTTAAAAGATTGATTTTATTTTTTGATACAGTTACTGTTTCTCTCCTTTGGTAACCATACGGCAATAGCCCTTCTTCTTGTGGTTTTATTTTCCAAGGAATGATTAATGCAGGAAGCACAAGAATAAAGACACATATAGCCATGAAACGATAGGTTATTTGCCACCCATAGTAATCTATCCAAGAACTTAATAAAGGAGAAAAGATAGCACCGGCAAGTCCACTAAAACTTAAAGCAAGGCTTGTTGCCAATCCATGTTTTTGATCAAACCAATTGGTAATGACTACCGTAAGTGGCACCATTCCATAAATTCCTACCCCTATTCCTCTTATTATCCCTAAAATATAAAATAAATAAACAGATGAACTATAGGACATCAACCACGTAGAAACACTTGTCAATAATACACCTATTAATAAAACTTTTTTATAATTATATTTTTTAATAATTTTCGACATTTTTAAAGATGTCAAAGCTGTCGCAAGTGTTGAAAGTGTTGCATGTAAAGCAAAAGTTCCTTTCAATACATGTAAGCTTTTTGAAACTGGTACATAAAAAACACCAATAGCATTAGTACATAAACCAATCGAACTTGCGGCTAAACAACACATTAATATAACAATAATCCAATGCTTATAACTTTTATTGATCATATTTTTACCTCCCTAGTAAAAACATAAATCAATATTTAATTAAAAGCATTCGATTTCCTAAATTAAGAAAAAAGGATAGCCGTTAGACTATCCTTGCATATTCTTGACTAATAAGTCCTGCAATAAATTGAAGTTGATAGGGATGACTATTTTGGTCTTGTAAAGAATCAAAAGTAATCACATGATCAACAAATTCTGGATACATTTCCTGTTTACTTGAAATTAACCAGATTTGTGGAGCATTGAGTTTGTTTTTTAGTGCTCTTAAATCAGGATAATCAAAATAACATCCTGTATAAGAAAAGATAATAATTAAATCATCCTTAGTCGCTGATAAAATGTATTGTAATTGTTGTTTATAAGAAATATTTGAATAGATTTGTTTTCCTAACATCAATAAGTCTGTTTGTAAGTTAAAAGCTACTGTTCCTGCTTTAAGCAAGCCAAAAGCAGCTACTTTTTCATATTTTTTTATTTCTTTGCATAATAAATCTATTTGTATAATATTAATCGAATTTTCAACCATTTCTATACTTTCTTTGACTTTTAAACTATACGCTTTTAATCTTTCTTCACCAGATGAAGAAAGAGAATTTTGTTCAAAACTCATATTTGTAGAAACTAATAATTCTCTTAATTCATTAAAATCATGAAGACCAATTTCTTTACAAAACCTTGAAATAGAACTCATCGCTACATGACATTCTTTAGCCATATCTTGAATTCCAATATCTTTAATCTCTTCTAAATGATCTAATAAATAAGAAGCAATTTGACTATTGGTTGAATCTTTCTTTTCACTCGCTAAGGTACTTAAGAATACAATAGGTAATTTATCATAAAGCATAATCTCATCTACTTTCCTCTAGCAAAATTATACATTAATCTCTCTTTCATTTCAGTAACATCTTTTCCTAAGACCTCTAAGATTTTAAAAGCAAAAGGATAAGGAGTTGCCGGTCCTTGACTGGTAATGATATTTTGATCAAAAACAGCTACATCATCAACAAAATTTCCACTTAAAAGTTTATCTTTGTAACCTGTATAACCTGTTACCTTTTTTCCTTTAATCACATCGGCAACTTCTAAAGCAATCGTTCCTGAACACAAGGCTCCTAAATATTTATGATGTTCATTAAAATAGCGAATCATCGAAATAACTTCAGGATTTTCTCTTAAATTTTGTCCACCTGGTCTACCTCCCGGTAAAACCAAAACATCATATTCTTTAATTTCTTCACCAAATATTTTATCTGCTTTGATATACATTCCATGCATTCCTTTTACATATTCTTCTCCAAAACTAAACGTATGACATTCAATTCCTCCTCGGCGAAGTAAATCAACAATCGTCAAAGTTTCTCCTTCTTCATAACCTTCTGCCATTAATACTGCAACACGCTTCATTTTATTCATCCTCCTTGACATCAAATGCATTAAAATAAACCATTCTCTTTTTAACAGTCAGAGAATCCCCTCCAAGTAAATCTAAAAGTTTATAAGCAAAAGCGTAACACGTTGCTGGTCCTCTACTTGTCACAAGATTTCCATCAATCACAACTTTATCTTGCAAAAAAATTCCTTGTTTGATTTTATTTTCATACCCTTGATAAGCCGTAAATTTTTTATTGATTAAAAGATTCGCTTTTTCTAAAGCAGCTGGTGCAGCACACATAGCACAAATATATTTATGATCTTTATTCATTGATTGAAGTAAAGAAAGAAACTGTTTATTTTCCTTCATCGCTTCAACGCCACCATAGCCTCCTGGTAAAACAACCATATCATAATCAAGTAAAGATTCATTTAAAACAGAATCACATCGTAAAACAATTTCATGTCCTCCTTGAACTTCTTTTTCAAAGCCAATGGTATCACATTGGATTTGACCTCTTCGTAAAATATCTACAATCGTTAATGCTTCCCCTTCTTCAAAACCCGAAGCAATAATCACTGCAACTTTTTTCATATTTATTCCTACCTTTCAAAAATACAATAATCCTTTCAATAAAAACAAACTATTGATTTCCAAAATTAAGAAATAAAAAAGCCTTGTATTTCTACAAGACTCAACCAATCAATCTCTTATTTTCTAGTTTTTTTAACTGGAGCTTTTTTTGTAGCTGGTTTAGCAGCTACAACTGGTTTTTCTTCTTTAGCAGCTACTGCTTTTTCAGCTGGTTTAGCGGCAGCTTTTTTAGATGGAGCTTTTTTTGCAGCTGGTTTTTTTACTACTTCAGGATATTCAGGCATTGCATTAACATCTAATTCACCTTTATATTCAGAACCATCTTTTTTAATAGCTACAAAGAATACTTTAGCTGTTTCTGGTAAATAATAAATATTTAAAGTATCAACCTCAGTTGATTTAACACCTTGTTCTTTTAAAGTTTCTTTAACATATTTATCTAAATCACCATTTTTAACATTTTTTTCTTGGTATTGTACTTCGATCATTGTTTTCATTTAAATAACTTCAAAACCTAAGTTTCTACTTCCTCCTTGTTAAGTATTCTATACTAAAATATTTTTTTGTAAAGGTTTTTTCCTAAAAAAAACCGCATATAATCAAGACTTTTCTTAATAAAAAAAGGAGAAATGTATAAAAATTTATTACTTTCTCCTTTTTTGTAAAAATATGATTTATTTTTTAGACTTTGAATCGATAATCATAATGAATTTAGTACTTGCATCGACACCGTCTTTTGAACCTGTAAGAGTCTTATATTCATTAGCAAGATCCATTAGTTTTTCTGTTGTTTTAACATCTTTTTTAACTGTATTATTTAAAACATCAGAAATCTTATCTAAACCTTTACTTTTAAATAAAGTTAAACCTTCAACAAGGGCATCACTACCACTAGCAAGTTGTTGATTTGCATCTTTTAATTGACTACTTGCACTTGCAAGAGATTCACTTCCACTTTCAACCGCAGTAATTCCTTCTGTTAATTGTTTTGAACCATCTAAAGCACTTTGTGAACCTTCTTTAAGTGCGGCAACACCTGCTGTATAACTTTGTAAACCTTGATAGAATTTATTATAAGCATTTAATTGATCTAAAGCACTTTGAATAGAAGCACTCGCTTGTGCTGGAAGTTTAGCCATAAGACCTTTTAATACTTCTTGATAGTTATCAGTTGTTAAAGCGATACTGATGTTATAAGCCGCAAGTTGACTATTAATTTGTGTTTGTGCAGTATTTAATAAAGTATCAAAGACTTGTTTAGCACCCGCTACTAATGTAGCACTTTGACTATCAAGTTCTGTTAAGCCACTTGCAATCCTTTCAATTCCTGCAGATAAGTTTTGTGAACCTGTAAGAGTTGCAGCGACACCTGTTTTTAAAGAACCAACACCTTGATCAAATTCACTATATTTAGAAGCATATTGTTTTAATCCTGATTGTAAAGCTTGTCCTCCTGAAATAATTTGATCGTAAGAACTGTTTAATGTATCAACGCTATCATAAATATCATTCATATCATCAAAGTTAATATCTGTATCTGATAATAATGATGGTGTAGCAACGGACATTAAACTATTTAATTTAAATTTTGTTGTATCATATTTAATTGTAACTGAATTAAATTTTTCTAAATCATCATTATTATCATAGTTTTTTGATAAACCAGGTGCAGCAATTGCCATGACAATATTTGATGATCCATTACTAATAACTTTTCCATTTGTAACTTCTACATTAGAAGCATTCTTTGTTGGAAGCATTGTTCCTGTTGTAACAACGAAAGGAACATAAAGTTCTTTTCCATCCACTGTTTTTGTTTCATTATTTGTATAATCAATTTTGATTTCTACTTTTCCTTTTTTACCAAGCATTTCTTTTAACTTCATTTTTTTACCATCTAATTTATATGTTACTTTCATTGCAATTGGTAATGATGCTTTCGTTTTTCCTTGGTAATAAATATCTTGACCATCACTTGTTTGCCAAGTAATGGTTTCTCCGTTTTGTTCAAATGTTTCTTTTCCATTCATGTTTTTAACATTTGTAAGTGTTGTTTGATCTTCAAGGGTTGTTTCTTTTTGATCATTTATAAGATGTTGAGAAACAATTGTTGTTTTTTCTGTACCATTTGTTTTTAATTTTGTATAAACTGTTTCTTCTTTTGAATAAGCAAAGGCAGGAACAACTGAACCCATAACTAAAGCCGATGCAACTGTTAAAGATGTGATTAATTTTGTTTTTTTCATATTAGCATTCCCCTTTTACATTAAGCTTTTTTAAACCAATTGTTGTACGAATGATGACTTTATCAAAGACAAGTAAAATCGCTGGTATTACACAAATAACAATGATCATTGAAATAAGTGCTCCTCGTGACATTAAATTACATAATGAACCAATCATATTTAATTTAGAAATCATACCTACACCAAACGTAGCTGCAAAAAATGACATTCCTGAAACAAAGATTGAGCCCGCTGAAGTAGAAATTGCATGGTCCATAGCTGGTATTTTTTCTAAACCACTTGAGCGATTTTCTAAATATTTTGTTGTAAGTAAGATGGCATAATCAATTGTTGCACCTAATTGAATTGTTCCAATAACAATAGAAGCAACAAATGGTAAGACATCTCCTGTATAATAGCTGATTGCCATATTAATAAAGATTGCAAGTTCAATACCAGATACAAGGAGTATTGGTAATGAAATTGATTTTAAGACAAACAACATAATAATGAAGATAACCCCAATTGAGGCAATACTTACATTTTTAAAGTCTTCATCTGCAATATTAACCAAATCCTTCATGCAAGGACCTTCCCCTGCCATTATAGCATTTTTATCATATTTTTTGATGACTTTTTCAATTTGATCAATGACTTTATTTAATTCATCTGTCGCAATTTCATTTGTTGAATTGACAAAAATCATTTTATAACGATTACTTTCAAAAATATCTTTAACATCACTAGGAATCATTTCATCAGGAATCCCTAGATTAGAAAGTTGAGAAGGTGATAAAACAAGATTGACTGAATCAATCTTTTCAATTTCATCAACCATATCATTAAGATCATTATCTTTGATATCTTTATTAACTAAAATAACTTGTGAAGCCACTAAATCAAAATCTTCACTTAATTTACTATTAGCCACACAACTCTTTAAATCTTGTGGTAGATCCTTTGTTAGATTGTAATAACTTTTTACATGATTATTTCCATAGAAAGCTGGATAAGCAATCACCAATGCAACTACTAAAATAATTTTATAATGTTTAACAACAAAATTCTTGATTACATTGAATGATGGAATCAATGGTTTATGTTTTGTTTTGAAAACAACTTTATCAAATACTAATAAAAATGCTGGGAAAATTGTAACAGTTGAAAGTACTCCAATGAATACACCTTTTGCCATAACAACTCCAATATCAAAACCTAAAGTAAGTTGCATTGTACATAGTGCTAAAAATCCAGCAATTGTTGTTAGTGAACTTCCTGCAATAGAAACAAGGGTATCTCCAATAGCAAGGGTCATCGCTTCATTGTTTGTTTTTACTTTTTCTTTTGCTTGTTCATATTTGTGATACAAGAAAATTGAGAAGTCTGTTGTGACCCCAAGTTGTAAAACAGCAGCAATGGCTTTTGTAATATAAGAAATTTCACCGATAAAAATATTTGTTCCCATATTATAAAGAATCGCAAGTCCAATGTTTCCTAGCAATAAAAATGGAACGACATAAGAATCTAAGGAAACCATCAAAACAAGTAGAACCAAAGCAACTGCTACTAAAACATACGTGATGATTTCACTATCGGCTACGATACTTGTATCTAAAGTAGAAGCAGACATTCCACCAATTTTAACTACTTCTTCACTGGTAAGCGTACGCATTTCTTCAATCGCATCGATTGCAACTGTACTATCTTTAAAAGTAACCAGCATTAATTCACTATTTCCTTTTTTATATTGCTTTGTTACTTCACTTGGTAACATTTCTTGAGGAATTGTTGTTCCAATAAGATCATTAGCGGAAATAACTTTAACAACTCCATCAATTTCTTTATATTGATCTTCTAAATCTAAAACATCTTTTGAATCCATGTTTTCAACAATACACATCGCAAAAGACCCCATATCAAAATCCTCTGCGAGAATATCCTGTCCTTTCATGGTTTCAATATCTTCTGGTAAATAAACCAAAATATCATAATTGATCTTTGTATTAAGATATCCAAATATCGATGGAATACAAAGAAGTAATGATGCAATAACAATAAAAAGTTTATGCTTTACGACAAATCTTCCTATTGCTTCTCCAAGCTTTTTCATAGTCTCTCCTCCTAAAATGACCACCGGTCAGTTATGATATTAGCACCAAAATGACCGTTGGTCAATATATAAATGACTAAAAGTCATTTTTTTAATAATTTCATGATGTTTCGTTGACTTTTTATTTTGAAAAACCTAAAATTAATGCTAAAGGATGTGTTAAAATGGCAATTCAAGAAATAAAATCAAAAATAAATGATAATAAATTAGAAAAAGAACGTAAGTTATTAAATACAGCCCTTCGTCTTTTTACAGAAAAAGGAATTAAAAAAACTTCGATTCAAGATATTGTTCATGATGCAGGAATTGCGAAAGGAACTTTTTATCTTTATTTCAAAGATAAATATGAATTACAAGATGTATTACTCGCAAAAACATCACATGAATTTTTCTCTAATGCTTGTAAAGAAGCAAGTAAACATCATTTTGATCGTTTAGATGATAAAATTGTTTTTATTATTGATTCGATTATTGATGCTTTAATTGCACGACCTAACATTCTTAAGTTTATTCAAAAGAATCTTTCTTTAGGACTCTATAGTGAAAAATTAACAGATTTACTCGATAGTGAAGAATTAGGAATTAAGGAGTTATTTATTAATGAGGTAAAAGAAAAGGATATTCCGTTAGAATATCCTGAAATGACTTTGTTTATGATTATTGAACTTGTTAGTTCTACGGTTTTTACTTCCATTGTAGAAAAACAACCTCTTCCTATTGATGAATTTAAACCCCATCTTTATAAAACAATTCGTTTATTAATTAATGAAAAAGTGGAAAAGTAATTTTCCATTTTTTATATAACAATTTCCTTTTGTCTTGTTTCTTCATGATTTGCAAGTGTGCAAATACATAACGGATCCAAACTCATTTGTCGAATCCATTCTAAGGATTGTTTTTGTGCTTGACGATTAGAAGCAATACCTGAAACAATTCCTTCTTCCCATGATTTTCGAGCATAACCACCATCTGAATACAATAAAACATATTCTCCTTTTTTATTAGTAATTTTTACCGCAAATAAGCCATCACTATGTCCTGGAATATTAATAAGTTCTACACTCCCATCATCAAATAAATCATAAGACTTTTCTGCTGGTCCTTTACAATCATTCCATTCAAAAGTATCTAGATTAATATCTTTCCACCATTTCTTTTGATAACGTATAAATGGATGTTTTAAGGCAAACATCATTTCATCTTTTGAAACAAGGATTTTCTTTGCATCCTTTACTTGTTTTAAACCATTTGCATGATCACAATCCAAATGCGTTAATAAAACATAATCTATTTCATTTGTTTTAATTCCTATTTCCTTTAGCTGTTCATCAATTGTATGTTCTACAACACCCTGATTAACCAAATATAGTAACGGTGAGCCTAATGACTTGATCTGTGCTTTTTGATCATATATTCCTTTAGGCGACATTTCTCGATTCCAACCACAATCTACTAAAATCTTTCCTTTAGGATGTTCAATTAAATAAGATGAAACCGGTAACCATAGTCTGTTTGACTTCCTAGTAAAAATTCCTGAAGCTTTTAAAAGCGAACAATTTTCCCCACCAAAGGGCAAGTCCTTACTCACACACACTTTTCCTACTTCAAATATATGTATTTTAATTTTCTCATTCATAAATAATCTCCTATATAATTACATGTAAAACTATAAAACAAATTAAAATAATTCCTAGTATTCCATGGATTTTTTTTCCTTTATTTTTCATAACAAAAATTCCCAATAACATTTCACTTAATAATGCTACCAATATTAAAATACCACTTATTTTTTTCAGAGTATTTGCTGTTAAAAAATAATGCATTCCATGTATAATACCATAACTAGCCAATAAACAGCTTAATCCTATATGTCCATATAAAAAATATTTTTTTATTTTTTCATCTTTTATCAATTTCATCATAAGTAAAATAATTATAAATAATATACCAATCTTAACCATTTTATTCTCCTTTATTAATTAAATATGCTATTGGATTGACCCATTTTCTTGGTAAAAATCGTGTCAAAATATTATAGCTATAAGTAACGATTCCATGATATTTTATACTTTTTCCTTTCATTGTCGCTTTATATCCTGCTTTGGCAACATTCTTAGCTGTTTGTGGAAACAAATGAAACATCTTTGATTGCTTCATATTGGCATTCTTTTCAAATCCCGTTATTGTTGGACCGGGACACATGACTGTTACAGTTACACCTGTATCTTTCAACTCTTTGTTCAGTGCTTGTGAAAAAGATAAAACAAATGCTTTGCTTGCATAATATAATGACATATAAGGTCCTGAAGAAAACGCCGCAACAGATGCTATATTCAAAATCCTACCCTGTCCTCTTTTCTTCATTTGTTTTGCAAGATAATATGTTAATTCGACAAGGGTTATCATATTTAATTGCATCAATTCTTTTTGATTTTTTAAAGATGTTTCTATAAAACTTCCTTGTATACCAAATCCGGCATTATTGACAAGAACTGAAACTTCTAAATCTTGTTCAAGTAAATAATTATTCACTTCTTTTGCTGACGTTATTTTTGATAAATCCTTTTGATAGACAATAACTTTTCGAGAATATATTTCTTCTAATTCTTTTTTTAATTTATCTAACTTTTCTATATTTCTTGAAACTAATATTAAATCATGATCTCTAATAAACTCTTTTGCTAATTCTTGACCTATTCCACTTGAAGCACCCGTAATTAAAGCATAACTCATAATCTCTTCCTTCTTTCAAATAAAATTCTAAATGTTTTACTTCATTTTTTATACGACACTTTTTATAAAAGTGTACAAAAAAAGTCATCAAAGATGACTAATTAAAGGTCGAAAGAACCTTAGAAATAATTTCACTTACTTCCTCATAATTTATACTTTGAGGATTTTCTAACAAATAAGAATACGCCGATATTGTTGCAGAAGCAATAACTTCAAGCATAAAATCATTTTTTGAAATGTAATCTTTTCTTTGAAAAAGGTGGTATTTAATAGCTTGTTTCCATTTTTTAATAAATCGATAATTTGGTTGTTCTATCAAAAACAGTTTAAATACTTTTTCATTTTCTTCAACAAATTGGATTGTTTCTTTATAAAAAAGAAAATCTTCTTTTGATTGATATTCTCTTTTCATTATTTTTTCATTATTTTGAATCAATATATATAAAAGTTGATTTTCAATTTCTATAAGTAAATCATCTATATTTTGATAATAAGCATAAAATGTACTTCGTGCAACAGCAGCCTTTTGACACAACTCTTTTACATTTATTTCATATATTTTTTTGTTTCTAGAAAGTTCAAGCAACGCACTTTGTATAGCCACTTGAGAAGCCGTTAGGTGTTGTTTTTGAATACGAGTTATCTCTTTATAGGGATTTTTCATTTTTATTTTCCTTTATTTGTTCATAAAAAGCTTTTGCTACCCTACTAAAAGTAGCTTCTTTTTTCCATACAAGTGCATATGACTCATTTAATTCAGGCTCTAAATACTTAAAACAAATATCTTCATCTAAAGTTTGCGTTAGATGATCATTAGTTGTAAGTAAATATCCCAAATTACTTCTTACTAATTCAATATCTGATCCATTAATCACATTATATGTTGCTTGAACTTTTAAATCTTTTAAATCGCATTGTGCCCAATGTGCTAATCTTTGTTGGAGTCCTAGACGTTGATGAAGAATTAAAGGCATTGTTTTTAATTCTTCAGGAGTAATTGTTTCTAATTGAGAATAAGGACTCTCCTTTTTCATTAAAACACCCCATTTTGTTTTTTCATTTAATGAAAGATAATTAAATTTTGTCGTATCAACAGGTTCTAGCATCACCGCAAAATCAAGCAACCCATGATTTAATCTTTCACTAATATCCACCGCATCATTACTGTAAAAATGTAGTTGAATATGGGGATATTTTTCTATCAATGTTGATGCTTCTTCAAGAATGATTTTTGTTGTTCCACCAAGATAAAGGTCCCCGGATAAAATATGATTATCTTGTGACATTTCATCTTCTGTTTTTTGTACAAGTTCAATGATTTCTTCAGCTCGTTTTTTTAATAAAATACCATCCTCTGTCAATTCAATCTTTCGTTTACCACGAATAAAAAGTTTTTTACCAATATGATCTTCCAAATCCATCATTTGTTTAGAAAGTGAAGGCTGTGAAATATGTAAACTTTCTGCTGCTCGGGTGATATTAAGCTCTCTTGCAACCGCTAAATAATAACGTAAAACTCTAATCTCCATCTTGATTCCTCCTACACAAAGTGTATCATTCCTTATCATTCTTGTAAACTATGATAAATGATAGTTAATAGATATTGGATATTATGAAATTATTGGTTTTATAATGTGTATGAAAAAAAGAAAAGGAGCTTATTATGGAAAAGAAAACATTTTATAATCAAATCTCAATACCACCTATTGGTTATGGTGTCTATCAAATAACTGATCAAGAACTTTGTGAAGAATATGTTGTTCAAGCGATTCAAAGCGGGTATCGTTTGATTGATACCGCAGCTGCTTATGAAAATGAAGAAGCTGTTGGGCGTGCCCTTAAAAGATGTGGTGTTCCTCGTGAAGAACTCTTTATTACTACTAAATTGTGGGTAAGTGATACTTCTTATGAGAAAGTAAAAGATGCTTTTAATCGTTCTTTAAAAAGATTAGGTTTAGATTATATTGATCTCTATCTTATTCATCAACCTTATAATGATTATTATGGGGCATGGCGTGCCATGGAAGAACTTTATCAAGAAGGGAAGGTAAAAGCAATTGGTGTAGATAACTTTAAACAAGATCGTCTTGCTGATTTTCTATATTTCAATAAAATCAAACCCATGGTAAATATGGTTGAATGTAATCCTCTTTATCAAAGAGAAGATGATTTAACTTATTTAAAAGAAAATGAGATACAAATGCTTGCCTGGTCTCCTCTTGCTTCAGGAAAAGACAATATTTTAAAAAATGAAGATTTAAAGAAAATAGCACAAAAATATGATAAATCTATCGCTCAAATTACTTTACGTTGGCTTTATCAAAGAGGTATTGTGCCACTTGTTAAATCTACTAACAGTCAACGCATAAAAGAAAATCTTGATATTTTTGATTTTGAACTTTCAAAAGAAGATATGGGAGTTATTGCTAAACTCGATCAAGGTCATACTTGTTTTCATGAACGTGATACTGCTGAAAAAGTGAATCACTTTTTAGAACAAGCATTTAAATTTAATGTATAGAGGATAAAAAAATGAAAAATTATACAAAAAATACACTTCCTAAAATTATTTGGGGAAATGAAAGTTCAAAACAATTAGTAAATGAATTAAAAATATTAAATATTAAAAAATGTTTTATTATTTCTGGAAATCATATTATTCACCATGAAATCAGTCAAAGAATCTTAACTGATTTAAAAAATGCAGCCATCGATTATGACGTGTTTTCCAATGTCACACCTGAGCCAACAGATGTTTTATGTTTAAAGCTGGCAAGTATGATCAAAGAAAGTCAATGTGATTGTGTTATTGGACTTGGTGGAGGAAGTCCTATGGATGCTGCCAAAGCAGCTACTCTTATTGCTGGAATCGATGAAGAAATTGAAGACTTACATGATTATGGAAAAACAGGTACAAAGATGCAACCTGAATGGATGCGCCCTTGTCCTCTTATCTTAGTACCTACGACTTCTGGTTCAAGTGCTGAAACAACAGCCAGTGGTGTTATTACAAGTACAATTCATCATTTAAAATTCAGTTTTGGTAATCAACATATTCAAGCAGATCTTGCCATTATTGATCCACTTTTTACAGTCGGTATGCCTAAAAACGCAACCATCTATGGTGGTCTTGATACTTTAAGTCATGCAACTGAAAATCTTGTTGGGACTGCATCTAATGAATATACCAATACAATGATGTTAAAATGTATTGAAAAAGTATTAAAGTGGTTACCTATTGCTGTAAAAGAACCTGATAATCTTGAAGCGAGAGAACAACTTTCTTGGGCCAGCCATAATAGTCTTGCCAATGGTGGAATTCCTAATGGACACGCTATTGCTCATGCTCTTGGTAGCCTCTATCATTTAACACACGGTCATGCTTGTGCCCTTGTTTTACCAAATGTTATTCGTCATTTTGCCTTAACTGCATCAAATCAAATTAAAGACCTTGCTTTATTGATGAATTTAGAAATCGATGATGATCCAGAAAAAAACGCAAATGCAGTTGCATTATATCTCGTTGATTTTTATAAAAGTTTAGGTTTAAAAACATTGCAAGAAACTTTTAAAGAAAAAGATATTCATGAAACAAATGACTCTTTTGCCTCTAAAATGATTCCTGTTATTTTAGATGATTTTAAATCTAAAGAATGGTTGCCTCCTATTCATACAGGAGATTATCATACTAAGATTTCTAAAGTATGTGATATGATTTTTAATGAAAAATAAAAAGAAAAATTAGAAAAAAGAGCGAATAAATAGAGTGAAAATATATTTGAGGAACTTCACTCTATTTTTAGTTAAAAATATGCATGATATACTTATTATTTAAGGTATATTGTGCCTATCTTTAACTATTTTCTACTAAAATAAGGAGCTTTCGCTCCCAGTGGCATGAACTTAAGAAAAATTTTATTTCTTAGGTTTGTGCCTTTATTATTATGGTGATTTTATCAAAACTGTATATAAAAAAAGCGCAAAAAGCACCTAATAAAATTTATCATTTTTTTAAATTTTTCAGTTGTGTTTTATCTCATATTATCCTATCATTATTGTAACGATGGAAAAGGGATTTTCCTATACTACAGGGGCTGGATTTAGTGATTGGTGGTCACAAATCCAGTTTTTCCTTTTACTACCGGTGGATTCCTACTTCCATCTATTCTATGCCTTGTTGTCGGTATACTACTAAAAAATTTATTCCATCTCTTGTAATGTCTTCCTTTCCTGATAGATACTTTTTCTTTTGCTCCTGCTGATATGATTTTTTCGACAATTTTATCCATGGTATTCATTTTAAAACTTACAATGAAATCATTGTGATGTAGTAAATTGATGATATATTTGTTATTTGGAATATATTCATATTTACATTTTTTGTTTTGTTTGATTCTTTTTCTTGATTCTATAAAGATTATTTGTTCAATATTATAAAATATGACCTTTCCCATTGTTTCATTAATAATGCCTATTGGATTATGTGTATTGTTCAATGTTCAAACTGTTTTTCAAAACGTCATATGCATTTTCTACATTCCATCTTTCATGATGATACAGATCAATAATATCTGCTATATCAAATCCTCCATCAAGATTTGTAAAATATTGAGTTTCTACAGTGACTTCTCGTTCTTTCTTTTTGCTTTTTTCATTATACGTATATGTTCCTCTTACAACACGTATGTCCATTTTGGGATCTTCATTCATTGATTTTCTTACTTCATCGTTCTTGATTCTTCTTATCCATGCTTTATCCAATTTGATATTGATATTAAAATTTATTTCTCCTTCATGCTTTTCAATATAATGCTTGAAGAAATTCTTCTTTACTCGAACGATGTATTTAATATTATGCATTTCACAATATCTAAACAGTTCTACTGAACCATAATATCTATCGGCCAGCAGAATTATTTTTTTATCACAGAAGAATTCCTGCAGCTTCTTAAGATGTTTAAAGAGAAGTGGGATTTCAGATGTTCTATAATGAGAAATAGAAAAATCTAAAACAATCTTATTAAGTACATCGTAAATCATCGAAACCTTTGCCTGTGGTTTTTTGATATCCGAAATCTTCATTTTTGACGTTTGATTTCCTCCAAAGTAATGATTCAAAGCGATATGTGGTGGAAGATCAAGAAATGAACCATCAACTGCAAGGATTATATAATCCTTGAAATTAATAAGAGGCAGTTCATTATATATTTCATTTCGAAATCTATCCATGATAGAGTCCCATACATCATAGTTGAGAATCGACATACTTTTAATCATGGCTTGTCTGGTAGGAATATCAAAATCACACAATGCACCAAAGTAGGAAACAAGATCTTCTGAAAGTACATCATGATTTCTAAAGATAAGATAGTTCAGCAGGTTATCAAGAGAGATTTTGCGTTTTCTAGTAAAGGAATTACGAATAATTTGTGCGTGCTCAATAAGCGATTCATCATTGATAATGTTAGACAATACAGAGATAGCATCATGAGCCATCATATTCTTTACTACAATTTAGTCATCATAGACAAGACGAGGTTTCTTTTTTGCGAAAGCAGCTTTAATATAGGGAACCTGATCATCATCAAAAAGTCCAAGATTTCTGATTGTACGATGTTTAACCTTTCCATCTTCACGATAAGATTCAACAATTGAGATAAAAGAGGTATTTGGACGACCTTTATTATTTTTTACAACTTTTACAAACATAATATCACCATCCTATACTACAAATATATAGTAAAATACTTTAAAATAAAAGTAATATGATTATAAGGTCTATACTACATTAAAAGAAATACAAGATACTATTACAAAAAAAGGATAAAAATAAAAAGGCCTGAGCCTAAGATTATATCTTAAGTTCATGCCATTGGGTGCTTTCGCTCCTTATTCTTCGTATTTATTGACTGCAGATAATCGTGCATACTCAATTTTCTTTTCTAAATTATTTTTGTAGTCTTTTTCAAAATAACAGCTATAAAGACCATCTAGAATATAAAGTAAAGATAATCTTGTAGAGAAATTTGCGACCTTCATATATTTATGTTCATAAGAGGACATATAAATATGATAATCAGGCACTAAATTTTTCATTTTATAATCACAGGAAGAAATAAGTAAAACTGCTGTTTTATTTCTTTTTAATAAATCAGAAATGAGATCGATATTGATGAGCCTTCCTTCATACGAAATAATGATTGCTAGATCATCAGGCCCACTTGTTGTTGCTAGCAAACGTTGTTCGTATTCATCATAAGGAACATCAACACGTACCCCTATTTCTTGCATCTGCATTTTAAAGCTTTGCGCAAAGAAGATATTATTGGCAGATGTGTAAACGGTAATATGTTTCGCTTTTTCCATCTTTGAAACTACTTTGCGAATTTCATCCGTTTCAAATAAATCGAACGTTGATAGGAGTGTTTGTTCGTAATTTTCTTTGAGCGAGCTTAATACTTGATATTGTGTTTGATTTTCTTTAAAGGGAAAATTGTAATCAACTGTTTCTTTCTTTTGGGTATATTCTGATAAAGAATGTGATAAACGTACTTTAAAATCATTATAACCATCAACCCCTAATTTATCACATAACCGATAAATAGCTGATGTTGAAACATAACACGCTTCTGATAATTCTTTGATGGACATCGCCATTACCGTATCAGGGTGTGTTAAAATATACTGTACAATTTTATTTTCACTTTCTGTTATATTTTGAATATTTTCAAGTTTAACAAACATATTAATCATTTTCATTAACCTCATCAATACATAATATCAATGTGCCAAGAAGCATATATTCCTCTAAATAATAAATTTGTATGATATCTGGAAGGTATTTTTTAGGAATATACTCTTCTACTTCCTGTTTGACATCTTCAAGATCAATTATTAAGAAACAAAAGAAAACAATGCATTGAGGATCCAAGATGCTAGTAATAGATGCAATGGTTTTGCTCAATGCCTCTAATGATCCTTCCGGTGTTTTATGAAGTTCTAAAACATTTTTAGAATAGTCTAATGGTAAATATTGTACTTCTCCAGCAATATGATGACTTCCTTTAATAAGTTTTCCATTAACTACATTTCCAACACCACTTAAAGTAACCATTGGTTGGAAAATAAAAGATACTGTATCATATTCAGGTGAAACTGCATAAAATCCTTGAGCTACTGCATTTGCTTCATTTTCGAATACAAAAGTTTGAGAATATCTTGATTTAAAATCTCTTTCAATATCAATTTCTTCAAAACCTTCAACACTAATTGAAACAATCTTATCTTCTTCAATTATTCCTGGTGTTGATAACCCAATCACTTCAATATCAGGATAATGCACTAACATACTATCTATAATATCATAATAGTCTTGTAAATAAAGTTTTCTTTTGATAATGATCTTATTTTCTAATATTTCATTATTTTCATCATATAAACGATATAAAATATGAACACGATGTCTATTTCTAATTAATGATAAACATAATATCTTTTTACCACTCTTTTTTAACCCTTCTATTTGCAAAGGTTCTTTATTAGTTGTTTCTTTACCTACTTCTTTTTGATTATTTTCAATAAGACGTATACATTCTCTAACATCATATTTTCCAAAAATTTGAGGTGGTATTTTTAAAACAACTTGTTTCTTTAAGATTTTTTTGACTTCACTGTATAAATAAGATACTTGTGGTGCAAGTAAAACCATATCATAATCTTGTGCTATTTGATAAACTTCACCATAACCTCTTGCATCTACTTGCATATTCAATTTTAAAAATTCAACTGCTTCTTTTAATTTTTGTGCAAAATATCCTGTTGTTAGCCCACCTGAACAAACAAGAAGCACTTTTAAACTAGAACTTTTATGGATATGTTTGATTAATCCAAGCATCTCATTAAAGAGTTCCATAGCATGTTGAAAACTATGAAATTGGAAATGAAGATAAAACTCGTTTTCTTGTGTTTTTTTATTAACTAAAACATATTCTATGATTTCATGATCATAAAAATTAATATGACCTATGGCCTCATTTCCTTCAATAATAATATTCTTTTCTTCATCCTCTTTTATTGAATAATGCTTACTCTGATGAAAAAGAACCCATTTTTTAAATAAAGATATATAAATCTCTTTTAAATAATTATCCATTTTTATTTAGCATCTTCAACTAATTTAATTGCAAAATCTAAGACTTTTCCACCATTCATCATTCCATAATCTCTCATATCAATAACTGATACCGGTTTATCTGGATATTTACTTTTAACATTATTTAATTCATATCTTACTTGAGGTCCAAGTAAAATAACATCTGCATCACTTGCATATTTATCAAGACTTCCAATTGGATAAGCATTGATTTCTAATGCCATTCCTTTTTCTTTTGCTGCTTCATTCATTTTATTAACAAGTAGACTTGTTGACATTCCTGCAGCACATACTAATAAAATATTCATAATTTTTCTCCTCCATTATTTAGTTTCTTCAATAGTTTTAATTGCAAAATCTAAGACTTTTTCTCCGTTCATCATTCCATAATCTCTCATATCAATAAGAACAACAGGTTTTCCACCAGCTAACTCTTCAATATTTTTCTTTTGTGTTCTTACTTGAGGACCAAGCATGACAATATCAAAATCATTGATTACTTTTTGAACTTGTGTTGCTGGTACAGCATCAATTACTGCATTTACGCCTTTAGCCTTAGCAGCTTTATCCATTCTTTGAACAAGCATACTTGTTGACATTCCTGCGCAACATACCAATAAAATTTTCATAACTCTATTCCTCTCTTTCTTTTCTACACATATACTATAGCGCACACTTTTATCTAAAGTATTCATTATTCTCATTTAGAAAAAAATTATCAAAGCGTTTTCATTTTTTATGTGTTTTTTTGAAACTTTTTTATTTTTACCATTTATATAATGAATTACGAAAGTACTTTTGATAGGATAGGATTATGTGGAGGAATGATTATGATTAAAGCAATTATTTTTGATATGGATGGATTATTAATTGATAGCGAAATGGTTTCTTATAAATGTTATCGTGATTTAATAGAAAGTTATGGGTTTGAATTTACCTTGAAAGAATACATAAAAGATTATCCTGGTAAACAACTTATCACTTCTTTAAACTATATTAAAGACCATTACCACCTTGATTATGATATAGAAGAAACAATTACTGTTTTTCATGAAAGTGAAACAAAATATATCAAAGAAGATGGCGTTGATTTGAAACCCGGTGCAAATGAACTTCTTAAATACTTAAAAGAACATCATTATAAAACCATTATTGCAACCTCTAGTAGACAAGAACGTGCTCAAGGTTTATTAGAAAAACATCAAGTGATGCAATATATGGATGATATTGTTTATGGTTTTGAAGTTGAACATGGAAAACCAGCACCCGATATTTTTTTAAAAGCGTGCGAAAAACTAAATGTACTTCCTGAAGAAGCCCTTGTATTAGAAGATAGTGAAGCAGGAATTGATAGTGCTTATCAAGCACATATTCCCGTTATTTGTATTCCTGATTTAAAAAATCCTGATGCTTTGCATCAAGAAAGATGTACAACTCTTTTAAATTCATTGGATGAAGTTATTGAATATATTGAAAAAAGCAACACATAGTTGCTTTTTATAATGTATCTAAAAATTGTTCATAATCTTTAAGAATCTTTTCTAATTCTTCATACGTATTTACTTTTGAGAGTTCATTTTTAACGGCTGAAGAATTTTTTAAGCCTTTAATATACCATGGAGCATGTCCTCTCATTTGAGACATTGCAATACGTTCAGGCTCAATAGACATTAATCTTTTGGCATGTGTTAAACACCAATCTATTTTTTCTTTATATGTTGGTTCCGGTAAATCACTTCCATGTTCTAAACTTTCAACAACCTGCTTAATCAACCATGGATTTCCTAAAGCAGCACGTCCAATCATGATTGCATCACATCCTGTTTCTTCTAACATTCTTCTAGCATCTTCTACACTGCGAATATCCCCATTACCAATAACAGGAATAGAAACTGCTTCTTTAACTGCTTTAATGATTGACCAATCAGCTTTTCCTTCATACATTTGTGAACGCGTTCTTCCATGAATAGCAATCGCACTTGCCCCTGCTTTTTCAATAAGCTTTGCAACTTCTACCGCATTGATATGTTCTTTATCAAAACCACTTCTAATTTTTACCGTGACAGGTTTACTTACATTTTTAACAATATTACTTACAATATCATAAATCAATTGGGGATTTTGTAATAATTTACTTCCCGCATTCGCTTTTAATACTTTATTTACAGGACAACCACAGTTAATATCAATAATATCGCAATTGGAATGTTGATCGATAAATTTAGCGGCTTCAACCATACTTTCTACTTCTCCACCAAATAATTGAATGCTAACAGGATGTTCTCCTTCATCCACTTGTAACATTTCAATTGTTTTTTGATTTCCATAACAAATAGCTTTATCGCTTACCATTTCTGAATAAACAAGACCAGCGCCAAATTCTTTCACGATTTTACGAAAAGCCATATTGGTGATTCCAGCCATTGGTGCCATAATGACGGGATTTTTTATTTCAATCTCTCTAATTTTCAAATTACTTGTCCTCCATGTATATTTTTATTTTCTTTGTACATACTGTATATAGATAACTTATAAGTTCCCTCTATTTTCCTCCCCTAAAAATAGTTATAAGTTATCTATCAATTGAGTTGATTTCCTAAAAAATAAAGACGTATGTCTTTATTTTTTTGTTTTCTTTTTTAAAAAAATCACATTTTTCAATGTGATTATAAACGATTTATTAAATTTTTCAATTCTTCTTCATCAAATTGATATTTTGTATTACAGAATTGACAAGTAATTTCACAACCATGATCTTCATCAATCATACTTTGTAACTCTTCTTTACCTACTGTTGAAAGTGCATTTAACATTTTGTCCTTTGAACAATCACAAGTAAAGAATAAATCTTGATGATCTGTAATTTCAACATCTTCAAATAACATCTTTAAGATTTCTTCTGGTGTTTTTCCCTCATGAATGAGTGAAGAAACAGCAGGGAAATCTTTCATTCTTTCCTCAATATAAGTAATATCTTCTTCTGTTGCTTCTGGAAGTAATTGAATAATAAATCCTCCTGAAGCTAAGATTTCATTTGTTTCTTCCACTAAAACTCCGACAGAAACAACCGATGGTGTTTGTTCACTTGCCATGAAGTAATATGAAAAATCATCACCAATTTCTCCTGTTTGAAGTGGTACTGTACCACAGAATGGCTCTTTTAAGCCCATATCTCTAATAACTTGTAAGCTTCCTTGTGTACCTACTGCAACTCCTACGGCTAAATGGCCTGTATCATTATATGTATAATGAACATGTGGATCTCCGACAAATCCTTTAATATGTCCATCTCCACAAGTAACAGCCATCATAGTACCGATTGGTCCACCACCATTAATTGTGACTGTCATTTTTTCATTATTTTTATTCATGGCAGCCATCATTAAAGTTGCTGACATCATTCTTCCAAGTGCCGCTGAAGCTGTTGGCCACAAGTCGTGGTCTTTTCTTGCTTCTTCTAATAAATTTGTTGTATGACAAGCAAAAACACGGCAATTTTTACTGTTTACTAATCCTCTTACTAAATAATCTTTCATCTTTCTTTTCTATAAAAAGAACACGGAAGAAAATATAGGAATAATCATACTTAACGTGATTAAAATGATTACAATTCTCTTTGTACGTGTACTCATATTTACCCCTTTCTAAATGAAAAAAAGCGAAAACCGCTTTATTTCATTTCATCTAATAAATCATCTTGATCATCAATAGAAGGTTTTTCTACTGTTGGTTCTTCAACTTTTTGAACAGGTTCTTGATTTAATGAACCATCATGATGTTCTAACATTTTACCTGTATTGTATAAAGATTCAATATCTTCACCAGATAATGTTTCATATTCAAGTAAAGCTTCAGCAATACAGATTAATTTTTCTTTATTTTGTTCAACAATATTTGTTGCTTCTTGATAACATTCATCAATGATCTTACGCACTTGAACATCAATTTCATAAGCAATTTGTCCAGAGTGTGTATTACTTCTTTGTGTATAATCTCTACCTAAGAAAACTTGTCCATTTTCAGAGTCATATTGAATTGGTCCAAGTTCAGACATACCTAATTCAGTAACCATCATACGTGCAATACGTGTAGCTTGTTCGATATCGTTATGAGCTCCTGAACTAACATCACCAAAGAAGACTTCTTCAGCAACACGTCCACCCATATATCCTGAAATTGTTGCTTTTAATTGATTCTTTGTTTGGAAATATGTTTCTTCTTTAGGTGTCATTAAGTTATAACCACCTGCTTGTCCACGAGGAACAATTGTAACTTTTTGTACTTTATTGGCATCTTCTAATGTTAAACCAATTAAAGCATGTCCAGCTTCATGGTAAGCAACTAAACGTCTTTCTTTTTCAGTATACTTACGAGATTTTTTCGCAGGTCCACCCATAACACGGTCTACCGCTTCATCAATATCGGCCATTGTGATTAAGTCGTGACCTTGTCTTACTGCAAGTAATGCAGCTTCATTTAATACGTTTGATAATTCTGCCCCAGAGAAACCTGGTGTACGTTGCGCGATATTATCAAAGTTAACATCTGGTGTAAAACGTTTATTACGTGCGTGTACTTTTAAGATTTGACTACGTGCACGTTTATCTGGATTTGCGACTTGAATTTGACGGTCAAAACGTCCTGGTCTTAATAACGCTGGGTCTAAGACATCGGCACGGTTTGTTGCCGCTAAAACGATAATTCCTTCATTTCCAGAGAAACCATCCATTTCTACTAATAATTGGTTAAGGGTTTGTTCACGTTCATCATGTCCTCCACCCATACCAGTACCTCTTTGACGACCAACCGCATCGATTTCGTCAATGAAGATAATACATGGTGCTGTTTGTTTTGCTTTTTTAAACATGTCTCTGACACGTCCAGCACCAACACCAACAAACATTTCTACGAATTCAGAACCTGAAATTGAATAGAAAGGTACATTAGCTTCGCCAGCAACGGCTCTTGCAAGTAATGTTTTACCTGTACCTGGTGGACCTACTAATAAGACTCCACGAGGGATTTTAGCACCCATATCCGCAAATTTCTTTGGTGTTTTTAAGAAATCAACAAGTTCTTTGACCTCTTCTTTTTCTTCATCCATTCCGGCAACATCGCTGAAATGTGTTTTTGAATTCTTTTCTAGTTTAGCTCTTGAATTACCAAATTCAAAGGCTTTGTTATTTCCTCCTGCAGTATTTGACATCATTCTAAATAAGAAGAACATTCCTGCAATTAGAAGTACATAAGGTAAGATTCCTAAAATGATATTTAAGAATTGGTTTCTTTGTGCTTCATCAACAACTGTAATTTGTGTTCCATTTTCATCTAATAAGCTCACTAAAGAATCTAATTCTGTTTCTGTTCTAGGAATAACAACAGAGAATTTTGTTGTTTCTTCTTTTCCCTTTACTGTTTGTGTATATGTCCCATTAACATCAATAACTAAAGATTGTGGAACAATTTCTACTTCTTTTACTTTTTCATCTTGAACTATCTTTATAAACTTATCATAACGAATTTCTGAGGACTCACTTTGATTAAAGAAAGGAATAGCCACAGATAATGCCGCTAAGACGATAAGCCATGGAAGGATAGACTTCAACAATCCTTTTTTGTTACCCATAAAATCTCCTTACTATTTTTTATAACAATCTTCTTTTAAAATACCTATATAAGGTAATTGACGATAACGTTCATTAAAATCTAAACCGTATCCTACAACGAAAGCATTAGGAATCTTAAATCCCGAATAATCAGCTTTCATGTCAAAAACACGACCTTCTTCTTTATCTAATAAAGTAACGATCTTCACACTTTTTGCATGTCTTTTTTCTAACATTTCTTTAACGTTATAAAGTGTTTTTCCTGTATCTAAAATATCTTCAACAATTAAAACATTTTTACCACGAATATCTTCTTTAATATCTTGTCTTACTACAAGTGTTTTAGATTCAACACCACTATAACTACTTACAGACATAAAGTCGAATTTAACATCACTTTTTAGATGTTTGGCAAGTTCCGCCATAAAAGGGACAGATCCTTTCAATAATCCTACTAATAAAATTTCTTGACCCGCATAATCTCTATCAATTGCTTGAGCGAGTTCATCACATTTTGCTTTAATTTCTTCTTCTGTATATAATATTTCTTTTATATCTTTGTGCATACTTTACACCTCACTTACATGTGTCATATTTTATCACAAAAACATTCGGTTTTGTATATAAATACTTGATATTTTTAGCGATATGAGGGATCAAAATGATTTCTCCTTGGCTATTTTCCACAATTGGCCAAACTTTTCGATCTTCTTTAGGTATTTTTTGATCAATAAAAAGTCTTGAAACCTTTTTTGTCCCTCCAGATGTGACGATTTTATCTCCGTTTTGAAAGCTTCTAATGGTAATTGGAAAGTCTTCTTTTTGAAGATAAATGCCATCATGAAGATGTCCTGTATCGCTTAGAAGAAAGTGTTTTTGTTGATCTTTATAAAATGATTTATATTTTATAGAATAAGTATCGTCAGATTCTTTTTTTCTAACGGCTATATTATTATATACTTTTGTGAACACAAAATTAACGGGTAGTGTTATTTCAATATTTGGTTTTGTTGATTGAATTTGTTTTTTGATTTCTTGAATCAATGATTGTGAAATGTAAGGAGGATAGATATCTTTTTTCAACATTTCATAAAGTATATCTTCTAAATCTTCTTGTTTGATTTTATTTAAATTTAAAAAATGTTGTTGCTTATAAACTTCCATCATTTGTTTTAAATATTCTTGTTTTTTTAAATAATTTTCATTATGCCTTTTAGCATAAGCAAGTAACTCTTTTTCATCATAATTTTTTAAGTCAATATGACGAATATAATTACGGAGATAACTTGTGTCATAATTTGTATAATCTTCGTGATAGTCAATTTGATTTTCTTTACAGTAACAATAAAGTTCTTCCTTTTTAACCTTTAATAAAGGACGTAATATTGTCATTTTTTGAACATAAGAAACTTCTTGGATGCCAAGATAACCTTTGGTTTTCTTTTGTTTTATTTGCATGATTATATTTTCTAAATAATCATTTAAATGATGTCCTAAAATAACCTCATTTATACCTTCTTGAATTCCTATTTCATGATAAAAAGCATAGCGTTTTTCTCGTGCAACTTTTTCAAAATTACCTTGATATTCTTCAACACATCCTTGTTTTACATAAAAAGGAATTTGATGTTGTTGACAATAAGAAAAAACCAATTTTTCATCAACATCACTATCATTTCTTAAATGATAATTATAATGAACCACACTTACTTGATATCCTTTTTTAACTAACATATCTAATAATGCCATGGAATCGACACCACCAGAAACCCCAACCAAATAGCGTTTCTTTTTATCTAACAAACTTTCATTCAACATACCATCACCCATGACATTATAACACATTAATTTCGACAAATAACTTTAACTACAATAATTGTCATATCATCTAAATCCTTTTTAGAAAAAGCTTTTTGATAAAGAAAAGAAGCCATTTCATGAACATTCATCTCTTCTAAATCTTCTTTATAAGTTTCTAATACACTTAAAAAATGTTCTCCTACACCATCACTGACAATAATAAATAAATCATTTTCTTGTATTTTCATATCATAAGAAAGCATCTTTAAACGCGAAGACATTCCTATTGGAAGAGAATGTGATTTAAGCGTATCAATTCTTTGATTTCTAATCAAATAACTTTCATAAGCACCATATTTAATCACTTTTAAACGAGAACTCATTAAGTTAAAATCAAATAAATCTAATGTCGTATACATATCTCCTTGATTTTTAATCTTTAATAGAGCATTGACGGTATTGATCGTATCTTTTAAAGAAATCCCGTTTTTTACTAATTGACTTAAAACATCTAATGTTAATTTACTTTCTTTATAAGCCACATAACCTTGTCCCATTCCATCAGATAAAGCGACATAGTGATGTTCATCAAAGCCAAAAGATAGAAAACTGTCACCACAATTTTGACTTTCTAGAGCATATTGTTTTTTAGATATTTGTAAGGCATATTTAACTTCATGTTTTAAAAGTAACGAAACATAACCTAAATGATGATATTGTTTCTTCAAGGAAACAATATCAAGTGTTGTATTTAAATATGTTTCTAAAATAGGAAGGAGTTCTTCTTCAATCGTTTTTTGATCAATATCTTCTAAGCCTATTTCTAATAAATAGTTTTGATAATCTTGTTTTATTTTCTTTAAATAATAAACTTCAAAATGATAGGCTTTTAAATGTTCAAGCAATCTTTTTCCATCATTTTCATCCTCTAGTCTTTCCGAAAAGTTTTGAAAAACATGTCCCATAATAGAGAATTCTTGCAATAAATCCTTCTTTAAATGAAGTTGAGCATGATCGAGTTTCATCATCTTATAATAACCCTTTTGGTGATTATTCAAACTTCTTAAATATTCATCTGGTTTTAAACAATGTTGATAAACATAATCAAAATCTAAAGCATCTAAATCTCTTTGAATTCCTTTAGAAATCAATTTACCTAAACGACTCATCCCTTCTTGTTTATAAAAACAATAATTCTTTGAGGAACAGTTATAACAAACATCCTCATAAACATATCCTACATATTCTGATAAATGAGTAGTTTGCGATTCTTCTTTAAAGACTTGTGTTAACTGATTAAATAATGAAGAAAAAGCTTCTGCTTTACTTTTTAATTGTTCCTGATAAGTTTTTTCTTTATAGTTTTTATCAATTGATAGAGCTTGTGTTTTTAATTGTGGAGAAAGCATAAATAAAAAGACAGGTACTAAGATAACAAATGCATAGTAATAATAATCATAGGTAATAAAGAAAGGTAATATAATATGACATAGCATAAAAAATGAAATAAAAAGATATTTATTTTTAGGTTGGATCATAAAGAAACAACCCATAGGAAGAATAAGAGATAATACTTCATCTTTGAGTGTTGGTGATATAAAAACAAAGATGATGGAAAGATACAAGATAATAGGCATGACTTTTTCTATTGATAGATAGTAAATAGAAAGCAATAAGAAATACCGAATAAATATCATGGTATAAGTTGTATTATACGGAATAAAAGCAATAAAGAGCGTACAAATCATAAGGATGAGTGATTGTAGTCTTTGGATTGTGATTACATTTTTATTTTGATGAATAAGTAAAGGAATGATATTTTGATCTATGATTCCATTAAAAAATGTAAGTAATGTTAGAAAACTTATTTGAATAAGATTGTAATGATTGGCATAAAGAAACGGTAATAAAATCAAACTAATAATGATGGGTAAGTATTTGGTTTTTAAAAGATGCGTGACATTAAGAAGTAAAAAAGTTAAAGCAACTGTTATAAAGACAGTTAATGTAAAGAAATCTTGTTGAAGAATACTTAAGAAACTGATAATCGATAAATAGCCTATAAAATAGAAGGTTCCACTTCCAAAGGCAACAATGAATAAAGAAAGGGTAAAAGGTAACGATGTTCCTTGTATTTTTGAATAATAAAAAATCATGGTTGTCATCAACAAGGTCAATGGTAAAATATAATGCATACGTTTTTGTTTATTTTGTATAACTAACTCCATTTTATTTCCACCTCATAGACATTATATAGACTTCTTTTTAAATATTTTGTCACTAAAAAAAGACATCTTAAAATTGATGACTATTTGTTTTATGTATATTCTTTTTTACACATTCGTGTTTGTTGATGTATAATTAAAAAGAAACAAATTGGAAGTTGTGGAGGTAATGATTTTGAAGGTTGAAACATATAGCGGAAAATTTGATGATGAAATTATCTCACTTATTCTTTCTATCCAAAACGATGAAGCAAAAATCGGACTATCGCTTGGGGAACAGCCGGATTTAATGGATATTCACAGTTGTTATCAACAGCCTGGTGGTGAATTTTGGATTGCTTTATCAGATGACAAAGTGATAGGTACGATTGGACTGATGTTAAAGGAAAATCACTGTGCTGTTTTGAAAAAATTTTTTGTAAAAAAAACATTTCGTTCGCAAAAAGTCGGACTTTCCTTATATAATGAACTTTTGAAGTATGCCATTAGCAAAGATATTCATCATATCATTTTGGATACACCTGCAGTTGCTCATGCCTCACACAAATTTTATGAAAAGGCAGGCTTTTTCAAAATCAGTAGCGCAGAATTGCCAGTGGCATATTCTTATCCTGACAGGGATAGTATACTTTATCTATTGAACCTGTAAATTCTAGCTTGAAAAAAGCGTATGACTTTTAAAGGAGACCATACGCTTTTTTTACTATATTAATTGTTTTATTTATTTAACATTTTTCGATATAAGACATCTTGATAAAACCATGATTTATGTATTCTATCAAAACCATGTCTTGTCAGTAGTTTAATTGAACGATCATTATCTTCATAGACATGACATAAACAAATCTTAAAATGATATTCTTCATACATATAGTGAAGAATTGCTTCTAAGGCTTCACTGGCATATCCTTTAGACCAATAAAGACTATCTAAAGTATACCCAAGGGTAAAAGTTGTATGTCCATCTATTTCTATAAAAAGATCACCAATAAGATAATTCTCATCTTTTAAATAGATTCCTAATTGATAATTACCTCTTTTTCCATGAAAAGGATGCTTTATACAATAAGTAATACGTTGTTTTGCTTTTTCTATTGGATATTCATCCCATGATTGATACTCAGCTACTTCTTCTTTATCACGATATTCACTAAAGCGTTCAATATCTTGTAAAGATAAAGCTTGTATCTTTATTCTTTCTGTTTCTATCATCATTTTAAATTATAATAGATAAATAACATTCTATCTTTTCCATTAATATCTTTTATGATTTCAAAAGGATAATCTCCAAAGAATTCTTTGATTGCTGTTTCCATCAATTCTCTTTGATCAAATCCCATTTCAAAAGCTAATAAAGCTCTATCATTTAATAAAGGTTTTACTTCTTTAAAAATCTTACGATAGAAATAAAGACCATCATTTCCTCCAAATAATGCTACATGAGGTTCATTGTCTTTAACCATTGCTTCAATATCTTGATCATTAGGAATATAAGGCGGATTAGAAACAAAGATATCTACTTTTTCATGTGTATCTAATAAAGGTTGTAACATGTCTCCATTTCTAAATTCTACATTTGCACCTAATGTTTTCGCATTATCTTGAGCGACAACTAAAGCTTCTTTAGAAATATCTGTCGCAATGACTTTTAAACGTGGTTCTTCTAAAGCAAGAGTAATTGCAATAGCCCCACTTCCTGTACCGACATCACATAAATGAATTTCTTTGTAATCATTAAAATAATCATCAATACGATATAAGATATTTTCTACTAATTCTTCTGTTTCATAACGAGGAATAAGTACATCTTCATTCACTTTAAAATCTCTACCAAAGAAACTTTCACAACCTTTAATATATTGGATAGGTTTTCCTTGATAATATTCTTCCATACCTGCAAGAAAAGCTTTTTCTAATTCAGGTTCCACTTCTTCATTCATCATTAAATAAAGTTCATGAGGTTCTTTTTTAGCAAGATGATAAAATAAGACTTTTGCGACATTAACATCTTTATGTTCATCATCTAATTTACTTTCGGCTTCTCTAATTAATTCTCTAACTGTTTTCATTATTTTTGTCCTTCTAATTTAAGACGTTGATCTTCATTGATTAAAGCAGTAATAATATCATCTAATTTACCTTCAATAATACGATCTAATTGTTGAATTGTAAGTCCAATACGATGATCTGTTACACGGTTTTGTGGATAATTATAAGTTCTGATTTTTTCAGCACGATCTCCAGTACCGACTTTCGATTTTCTTTCACTATCAATTGCTTCTGTTTGTTGAGATTGGAAGTAATCATAAACACGTGCTACTAAAGCTTTCATTGCTTTATCACGGTTATCATGTTGAGAACGTCCATCTTGGCTTGTTGCTACAATTCCTGTAGGTAAGTGAGTAATACGAACAGCTGAGTCTGTTTTATTGATATGTTGTCCTCCGGCACCACTTGCACGATAAGTATCAATTCTTAAATCACTTTTATTAATTTGTACATCGACTTCTTCCATTTCAGGCATAACTAAAACTGTTGCAGTTGAAGTATGCACACGTCCTTGTGTTTCCGTCTTAGGAACACGTTGAACACGGTGAGATCCTGATTCATATTTTAATTTACCATAAACACCATCACCAATCACGTTGAACGAAATAAGTGAGAATCCTCCAGCTTCAGATTCTTCAGCTTCCATAACTTCTACTTTCCATCCTTGGCTTTCAGCATATTTTACATACATTCTATATAAGTCACCTGCAAAGATATTTCCTTCATCTCCACCGGCAGCCCCACGGATTTCCATGATAACATTTTTATTATCATTTGGATCTTTTGGAATTAATTCTAATTCTAATTTTTTAATGATTTCAGGCATTCTTTCTTCTAATTCATCTAATTCCATTTTTGCCATTTCTTTAATTTCAGGATCATTTTCCTTCATTAATTCTTTAGCACCATCAATACCATCTTTTACTTCTTTATATTCTTGAAACAAATCATAAGCTGCTTGTAAAGAAGCTTGTTCTTTTGTAACATCTGTCATTTTTTTAATATCAGTTCCAATATCTGGATCCATTAACATATGACCTAATTCTTCATATCTATTTTCCATAGATACTAATCTATCTAACATACTTTCATTCATAGCTTTTACCTCCGTTAAATTTTTATACTCATAGCACAATAATAATACATGAAATAGATGATTTAAACAAGAAAAAACGGGCATTAATGCCCATTTGGAACTTGATCTAATAATTCTTTTTCTTTAACTAAATCTGCATATAATAAGTCCCCTTGTAAAATAACCAAGAAAATAAGAGCACCCCAAATAGCACGACCTTTAAAATAAGCACATAAAACAGTTGAGAAAATAGCTCCACCAATAAAACATAAAATCATACATAAATGTCTTAAAGAACGATTTAAGTATTTCTTTTCATGTCTCTTTCTTAACCAACGTACAAAGAAACTTCCTGTTTGTCTAATATGATTTGTGACAAAAGTTGTTGCCATCCCCACCTTTTCTGCTTGTCTAAAGGTATTAAACTGCATGGCACATATAAAGTTGATGGTTACTTGAAAAACTTGGTCTGGAACACTGCTTGGTAACAAGCCTAAAATGATAACCGTAATAATTTCAATACCAATTAAAATAGTATCCCATCTTAATTTTCTATACTTCTTTATTTTTAAAGCTAAGTATTCTGAAACCATGGTTCCAATAAAATAAGAACTAATAGGAATCAATAAATAAGCCGCTCTTGCCCAATTCCTATTTCCCAAAGCCATACCAAATAAAACAATATTCGCTGTTTGAGCATTACAGAAAACACCACCTTTAACAGAGAAAGTATAAGCGCCAAAGAACCCACCTACAGTAATCAGCAATAAGAAACAACGCCAACGTTCACATTCTAGAAAGCCTTCTTCTTTTTGTTCAAGTTCTTCTTCAACTACTTCTAATTCATCCTCTAATTCTTCCACATTCTGTTCAACTTCGTCATAATTCTTCATATTTATCACCGCGAATATTATAGTCCTATGATAAATTGTTATCAAGATGGAATTCCTTATTTATTATCTATATATTTTGTAATAATTTTATTTTTTAAGACTTTAATTTCGTAAGTTCCATTATCATAGACATTATCTTTTTTGATAAAAGATTGGATTGCTTTTTCGTAATGATAATAGTGTGTTTTATTACTATCCCATGAAACTTGGGATTTTGATCTTACTTCTTTTTCATAATTTAAATTATCTCTTGTATCATGATCCGTTTTAATGATGACATATTTTAAAATCTCATCTTTATATTGAGGCTTTTTAATAAAGATATCTAATTGTGGATAATCACTTGTTGTATAATCCACTTTCTTTTCATAATTTGTGATTTTTGTTTTAACAGTCCAACTTTCAAAAAATGAATCATTACTTTGCGTATTGCTTGCTGGAAAAAGGATTCCACAAAGAGCTATCGCTACAAATGCAGCAATAGCACTATTATATTTACTATCCACAAAACGTGATAAAATCACACCAACGATACATACGAGTATCATATAAATAATAAATTTCAAATCAAAATGAAAGACTGAATAACATAAATACATGATTCCACTTATTAAAGTTATAACACTAAAGATAATCGTTAAATAATCTTTTAGTTTATTTATTTTCTTTAATCTATTTAAATCTTTATCTAACTTTAAAGCATAAAGAATAGAAAAGTTTAAAATGGTGATAAAGAGTAATATGATTGCTAAAAAGATAAAAATGATACCAAATCCTAAAGAACCTAAACCCTCATAATAAAGAGCCGGTTTCCCAATTTCAATAAGATCTTTAACAAACAATTTACCTAACCAAAATAAGAAAAATGCTAGTACTGGATAGATAAAATATCTTTTCTTTTTAAATTGTTCGATTTTATTATTTTTATCAAAGAGAAATTCCGTATTTAAATCGGGTGCTTCTACATTTTCATTTTCTAATACTTTAAAGCCTTCAAATGAATTATCAACCTCATGGTAACCCATTTCTTCTAGTATATCTTTATATTCTCTTGATGCAGGTGTGTAATCTATTTGATACTTATAAACATGTTCATCTTTTATAAAACGATAATAATAACCTACAAAATCTAGACGCCATCCATTTTTAGACATCTCATTAAAATACTCTTGTAATTCTTCATCTAAATACAAACTATTTCTTAAGGCATATTTGTATTTCATAAGTCTATCCTCCTATTTAATCTAATAATGAAATTTGTTTGAGCATCCTTTCTTTTTCTTTTTGTAATTTCTTTTTCCCTAGGTTTGTTATTTGATATATTTTTTTATTATTTTCAACTTTAACAAGTTGGATATAACATTCTTTTTCAAATTTTGGTAATAAAGTATATAAAGTCCCCGCTCCTACATTGATTTCTCCATTTGTGATTTTGGTAATTTCATTCATAATTTCATAACCATGCATCGGTTGATGTAATACAAGTAACACATAATACATTTGTGGGGTTAAGACTTCCATTTCTCTTTTTGGCATTACATTCATCTCCTATATCGTTTAACGATACTTTCTTCACTCTTATTATATATCGTTAAACGATATATATCAATAAAAAAAGAACACATGTTATCTCAACATGTGCCTTTTCTTTGTTTATATTAAGGGGAGGTTTTCTTTTACACCCTTATAATAATAAGTCAATGTTAATTTATTGTGAACTTTTTAGTCTTTTTTTAATTTTTATTGGTTTGTTGACAACTTCATGACAATGACGACATCTTGGTTCATAATGATCAACGGCACCTACTAAAACAACGGGATCATCAAAAGATGCTGGTTTTCCATCAACAAGTCTTTGTGTACGTGTTGCGGGTGAACCACATTTTGCACAAACAGCAGTAAGCTTTGTGACAAATTCTCCTCGTGTAAGAAGTTCAGGCATGACACCAAATGCTTCTCCTCTAAAGTCTTTATCAAGTCCTGCAACCATAACACGAACCCCTTTATCTGCAAGGTATTCACACACATCAACGATTTTTGAATCAAAGAATTGAACTTCATCGATGGCAACAACTTGTACATCATCTGTGACTTTATCTAAGATTTCTTCAGGATCATCAATTGCATAACAAGGAACTTTTCTTCCTGAATGAGAAGCAATTTCTATTTCTGAATAACGATCATCGATTTTTGGTTTAAAAACAAGTATTTTTTGTTTGGCATAGGATAAAACATTAATACGACGAATCAATTCTTCTGTTTTACCTGCAAACATACATCCACATATAACTTCTATATATCCTTCACGATATTGGTGATACATTTTATTCTCTCCTAACTTCTTACATCTCTTACCCCTTGGCCTCCACCATCTGGACCAATAGGTGCTAAATCACTAAAACGACTGAAATTCTTTTCAAAGGCAAGATTAACTTCTCCTGTTGCCCCATTTCTGTGTTTAGCGATAATAATTTCTGTTAAGCCATTATCTTCTTCCTCTTTACCTTCACTGGCTTTATAATAACCTTCACGATAAATGAACGTAACGATATCGGCATCTTGTTCGATAGCTCCTGATTCACGTAAGTCGGACATCATTGGACGCTTATTTGGTCTTTGTTCAACAGAACGTGATAATTGCGATAAAGCAATAACTGGAACATCTAATTCTCTGGCTAACATTTTTAATTGTCTTGAAATATCTGAGACTTCTTGTTGTCTTGATTCTCGATTATTTGAACTTCCCGTAATTAATTGAAGATAATCAATAACAATTAAACGTAGTCCATGTTCTTGTTTTAATTTACGGCATTTGGCGACAATTTCATTGATTTTAACCCCTGGTGTATCGTCTATGTATAAATTACATTTACTGACTCTTTCAGCCGCCGCATAATATTTATTTGCGTTTGTACGTAAAATTTCACCTGTTCTCATAGTTGAACCTTCAATTCCACCCATGGAACAGATAATTCTTTGTACCAACTGACTGGCTGGCATTTCTAACGAAAAGATAGCAACCGGTTCTTCTGCTTGGTACGCCACATTATGGGCAATATTTAAGGCAAAGGCTGTTTTCCCCATGGCAGGACGAGCCGCTAAAATAATTAAATCGCCCTTTTGTAATCCTGAAGTGATCTTATCAAGATCTCTAAATTTTGTACGTATACCAGAAATGTTTCCATCAATACTTTGTAACTTATTTAATCGATCTGTTACTTCACGGATAACATGTTTAACATCTACGAATTCCCCGGCATTACGATCTCGCGTAATGGCAAGCATGGTTTTTTCACTATCATCAATAAAACCATCAATGTCTTCAATATCGCCATAAGCGCCTTCCGCAATGCGTGTTGTTTCATTAATGATTTTTCTTAAGATTGCTTTATTGTGAATAATTTTTAAATAATATTCACTATGTGCTAAAGTAGGCACAGAATCACTTAACACACGTAAGTATTCCACACCACCTACTTTATCTAATTGATTATGATCCAAAAGATAAGATGTGACGGTTGTCACATCAACAGGAATCATTTGTCTTGAAAGCTCACTCATCGCTGTAAATAAAAGCTTATGTGCTTCTTCATAAAAATCACTTTCCACACACTTATTTAAGATATCTTGACAAACATCTTTAGAAATAAGCATAGCTCCTAAAAGTGAACGTTCTGCTTCTAAATCATGTGGGAAAACTCTAGGCATCTCTATCCCTCCTATTTTTCAGATAAGTGAACTCTAATTGTTGCGATAACTCCTTTATATAGTTCCACTTTTAAATTTGAATAACCTAATGCTCCAATTGGATGGGCATTAATGAATTTTCTTTTATCTACTCTAATATCATATTTTTCTCTTAATTGTTCAACAATATGTTTTGTTGAAACACTTCCAAATGTTTTACCATCTTTACCAGATTTTAAAACAAACTCTAAAGTAATACCTTCAATTTTTTCTTTTAATGCTTCAGCATTCTTTTTATTTTCGATATCTTGTAATCTCGCTTCTTCTTTTTGTTGTTCTAAAATCTTTTTAGATGCTGGTGTTTCTTTTACTGCAAGTTTATTTTTAATTAAGAAGTTTTGTCCATATCCATCAGATACAGTCACAACATCTCCTTTTTTACCTACTTTTCTAACATCTTCTAATAAAACTACTTTCATCTTTTTTACCCTCTTTCATCCAAATATTGATCAATCGCTTCTTCAAGCTTATTGATTGTTTCTTTTATACTCTTTTCTTCAACTTGACAGGCGGCCATTGAAAAATGACCTCCACCCCCTAATTTTTCCATAATAAGTTGAACATTAATATCCGTTTTCGATCTTGCTGAAATCGCAATTTTATCTTTATCAACACGTCCTACAACGAATACGGCCTTAATTTCTGAAATATTTAATAACTCATTTCCAACTTTCGCAAGAAGTGGTCGTGTATGAATATCCTCTTCATTTCCATAAGCAATAAGTGCATCATTACCAAAACGATAAGCATTGGCAGATATATTCATCTTTTCTAAAGTTGTCTTGTAATCATCTTGTAAGATTTCATACGCTTTAGAAACATTCGCTTGCATTTCTTTTAAACGAGAAGCTACTTGGAATGTTCTTGAACCAACATGGGTTCTAAAATAGTTTGTATCAATCAACATTCCAGCATACATGACTGTAGCTTCCATTGGTAAAACTTCTATTTCTACTCTTTGATATTCAAAAAGTTCAACAATTAGTTCTACTGTCGATGACGCTGCTGGTTCCAAGTAAGTTAATATTGGTGAATCAATAAAATCTTCCCCTCGACGATGGTGATCAATAACAACCACTTTATCTGCTTTATCAATGACTTCTTCACTGATTGCAAGGGTTGGTTTATGATTATCTACACAAATCAAAAGTGTTTCTTCATTTATTAAATCCATTGCTTTCATTGGTGAAATAATTGTACCCTTATACATATCTTCTTTCATCAACTTGCGGGCAATATTCCCTGTTTTTTCTTCCAATGAACTTTCATCTAAGATAACATACGCTTGTTTTTCAAAAGCATCTACAAATTTTTTTATGGCAAGTGAAGCTCCAAACGAATCTAAATCAGATTGTTTATGTCCCATGACAAGTACATTTTCACTTTGTTTAATTAAACTCGCAAGTGTTTGTGAAATAACACGTGCTCTAACACGATTCGCTTTTTCACTATTTTCACTATTACCACCAAAATAACGAATTTCTTCATCTAATGTTTTGACCGCCACTTGATCTCCACCTCTTGAATAAGATAAAGAAATGGCACTAAATGCAAGTTCATCAAGTTCTCTTAAAACCTTTGAGCCTCTACCAATTCCCATTGATAAAGACATTACAGCTCCAATTTCTTCCATTTTCGTTTTAAATTCATCCAATATACTAAAATGAACTTCAACTTGTTTACGATAAATTCTTTCATTGAAAACAGCTAAATAGCCATCTTCTTTATATCTTTTTAAAATAATTCCATTATCTTTTGCCCAATCAAAAATCATTTGTCTTGATGTTGTTTCAATCATAACTGATTTTTGTTCATCGGCATATTCAATTGAATCATCATAATTATCAATTGTAAGATAAGCGACACAAAGTTGTTGATCTGTATATTCTTTTTGAATTGTTGTAAGATCTGTCACATCTTTTAAATAAAGTAAACGTGTTGCTCTAGAATTGTATACTTCATACCTTCTTGAATTGATATCAATTGTACGTACATCATCATCTTCAAATAATGTTGCAAGCAAAGGTTGCCATTCAAGTAATTTCTTACCTACAACACGTAAACCAAGTTCATAGAGTAAATCGCTGACCCATTCAATATTTCTATTTTCATCATATTTAATAAGCCCAATACCACCAAAAATCAAGGCATTTTTAGCTTCTGCATGTAAAGCATCTTGCACACTATAATTACTTTCAACAATGGTTTGATGAATATAATAAATACCTACACTACATAAGATATTTTTTATAAATATATAAACCATTAATGCAAAAGCAATGGTACTGGGAAAAAACATATAGACTAATAAAGAGATTACAAATTCAACGGTCAATAAAACAATAACCATATTTCTAAATTGCATCAGCTTTTTGATCATACAATAACCTCCTCTTTATTACTTTATATTATACACGAATCAAATATTATTTCATCCCGTTATTTTTATTCATTCTTAAAATAAAGATATTTGTATAAACTTTAATAATATACACTTCTGAAAAAGATAATACCAACCATAAAATAATAAACATACTATTCATTAAAAGATCACTCTTTAAAAAAGGTAAAACACTCACAATACTTTGATAGATTTCTTTAGTATCTTGAAACGTATTTAAACCAAGTAAAGAACCTAACAAAAATAAAATAATAAAATTCTTAAAAGCACTATATCCTCTTAAAACCCACTTTGTTCGTTTAATATCATGTCTTTGACAATAAATATATAAAATACCTAAGGGCAACGTAAAAAACGAGTACAAAGTAAAAAAGAGTTCTCCTGTCATAAATAAAACGACTGTACTTGTAAGCCATACTAAAAGTGCCATTTTTTCATTAAAACGAAACGTATAATAAGCAAGTGCTACCGTCATCAAATAGATAAACAAAATATCAAACATTGTTCCTGTATAAACATTGATAACCGATAAAACCCCAAAGACAGCAGCCATCAAAGCTCCTGTAACCATTTGTTTTGTCTTTTCTCTATTCATTTTATCACCTTGTTTATCATACAACTTTATTCCATTTATGTCACTTATCTAGATAAAAAAGAGATTCCTTGGAATCTCTAATCTTCAAATAAGCAAGAACCATTTGTTTCAATAACATGTTTATACCAATCAAATGATTTTTTCTTATATCTTTTATAAGTACCATTACCTAAATCATCCGCATCGACATAAATAAATCCATAACGTTTAGACATTTGTTTGGTACTTTCAGAAACTAAATCAATACATCCCCAAGATGTATAACCCATTAAATCAACACCATCTTCATAGATTGCATTATACATTTCTCTAAAATGAGCATCAAAATAATCAATACGATATTGATCATCTACTGTACCATTTACAAGTTCATCTTTGGCGCCTAAACCATTTTCAACAATAAATAATGGTTTTCTATAACGATCATAGAGATCAACTAAAGAAACTCTTAAACCAATTGGGTCAATTTGCCATCCCCAATCAGAACTTGGAATGTATGGATTTTTGATTGCGATATTTGTATTAGCGGCTGTTTTCTTTAATCCTGCTTCATCTTTAGCCACACAACTTGATGAATAATAACTGAATGAAACGAAATCTACTGGATATTTTTTCATGATTTCCAAATCATGTTCTTCCATTTTAATATTTAAACCTTCATTTTTAAATTTAGTTAATAAGTAAGCTGGATATTCTCCAAAGACTTGTGTATCACTATAACAATATGTACTTCTCATATCTTGTTGTGCTTGTAAAACATCTTCTGGTTTACATGTATATGGATAATAAGTTAATTTTGTAAGCATACATCCGACTTTACAATCAGGATTTTTTTCGTGTGCAATCTTTGTCGCAAGAGCGCTTGCTACAAATTGATGATGCATTGCTTGGAAAATCACTTCAGTAAAGTTTTTACCTTCAAAACGGTCTCTTACAAGTCCTCCTGTTGTATAAGGGTGTCTAATCATGGAATCAACTTCATTGAAAGTCAACCAGTATTTAACTTTGTCTTTATAACGATCCGTAATGACATCAACATATTTCACAAACATATCAATAACTTCACGGTCATACCATCCATTATAATTTAAAACAAGATTGATTGGTGGTTCATAATGTGACATTGTTACTAATGGTTCAATACCATATTTATGACATTCATCAAAAACATCATCATAGAATTTTAATCCTTCTTCATTTGGTTCTTTGTCATCTCCATTTGGAAAAATTCGTGACCAAGCAATTGAAAGTCTGAATACTTTAAATCCCATTTCTGCGAATAATTTAATATCTTCTTTATAATGATGATAACCATCTGAACCATGTCTTTTTGGATAAAGACTTGTATCATCACTTTTCATTGCTTTTAAGATTTCTTCTGTAGAAATTTCATTTTGTTTAGCATAATCTTGAACATCTACATCTAAATGATGGCGAGCACAATCGGAAACAGAAACTCCTTTTCCTCCTTCATTCCATCCACCTTCATATTGGTTAGCGGCAACTGCGCCACCCCATAAAAACCCTTCTGGAAATTTTTTCATTTTTATATCCTCCGCTTTTATCTAGTCACATCTTAACACCTTATATAAAAAAAGCATGATTATTTCATTTAATGAAAATAATCACACTTCTCTACTTTTTCATTTTAGCTTTCTTCAATGACACCCATTAATTCTAATAAACGATTTAAATCTTGAGTATCTGTATATTTAATCGTAATTGATTTATCATCCACTTTAATACGTGTACGATATTTTTTTCTAAGTAAACCTTCTACATATTGATACTCTTTAGGTTTTTCTACTTTTGGTTTATTTTTTCTTGCTTCTTGTAGTTCAAAACCTTTTACAATATTTTCAACATCTCTTACTGAAAGTTTTTCATCAATAACTCTTTTCGCAATTCTTAATGCTTTTTCTTTATCTAAAGTAATAAGAGCACGGGCATGTCCCATCGATAAAGAACCATCTAAAACATATTCTTGAATCTTTTTTGGTAAGTTTAAAAGTCTTAATGTATTGGTAATATGTGTTCTTGATTTACCTATTCTATTTGCAAGTTCGTTTTGTGTTAAATGAAGCTTCTCCATCATTGTTTGATAAGCTTGTGCTTCTTCGATTGCATTTAAGTCTTCTCTTTGAATATTTTCAAGTAAGGCAATTTCCATCATTTGTTGATCAGTAAAATCAACAATGATTGCTGGTACTTCATCAAGTTCCGCAATTCTTGCCGCACGACATCTTCTTTCACCAGCAACAATTTCATAACCTTGAACTGATTTCTTTAAGATGACTGGTTGGAAAATACCATGTTCTTTAATTGATAATGCTAATTCATTTAAAGCTTGTTCATCAAATACTTTTCTTGGTTGATAAGGGTTTGGACGAATTTCATCAAGTTTGATTTTTTCTTGACTACTTTCAGGTGTATTGTTTTCAATATCATCAATAAGCGAAGTAATATCTCCACCAAAAATTGCATCTAATCCCTTATTTAACTTTTTCTTTTTCTCAGCCATTTCTACTTAACACTTCCTTTGCAAGTTCTTTATAGGCTTGTGCTCCTACCGAAGAACCATCATAATCAAAAATACAAATTCCAGCACTTGGTGCTTCTGATAATTTAATATTTCTTGGAATTACTGTTTTATATACTTTTTCTTTGAAGTATTTTCTAACTTCTTGAGAAACTTCTAAACCTAAGTTTGTTCTTTGATCTAACATTGTAAGTAATAAACCTTCGATAGAAAGTTTTTTATTAAAATGATTTTGTGTTAATTTGATTGTATTTAATAATTGTGTCAATCCTTCAAGTGCATAGTATTCACATTGTACTGGAATAAGCACTGTATCACATGAAGTTAAGGCATTGGTATTTAATAAACCAAGTGCCGGTGGGCAATCAATAAATACATAATCGTAATAATTTTTAACTTTATCCAACGCTTGTTTTAAGCGAATTTCTCTACCTTGTTTTACGTGCGCTAATTCTAAATCAATTCCTGCAAGATCGATTTCTCCTGGCGCAACATCTAAGTTTTCAATATAAGAATGTTGAATTACTTTTTCTAAACCAACTTCTCCTGTTAAAACATGATATGTTGATAATTCAATATAATCTCTATTGATTCCTATTCCTTGTGTTGCATTGGCTTGAGGATCCATATCTATTAATAAAACTTTGTATTTCATCTTCGCAAGTGCAGCAGCTAAATTAACGCTTGTTGTTGTTTTACCTACGCCACCTTTTTGGTTGGTAATTGCGATAACCTTTGTCATCTTTACACCCCTTTACACCCAATTTTTTGTCCTAATAAAACTCTCGTTTCTACATTCTCACGAGAATTGTTTATAATATCATTATCTATAATGACAGTATCTTTCTTAAAAATCAAGACAACTGTCGATCCACCAAATTCAAAATAGCCTTTTTCTTTTCCTTTAGAGGCAATTTCATGACGATAATTGACAATCTTGCCAACCATCATTGCGCCTACTTCCATTTGAATTATTTTTCCAAAGTTTTTTGAATCAATCACAGTATACTCTCTACTATTCATTTTATAAATAGGGTAGTAATCATTTGCGATAGGATTTACCGTATGGAAAATCCCTTTAATTTTTTTATGTCCTACAATTTTACCATCATCTACATAACTGTAGCGATGATAATCATCAACTGCTAAACGAAAAACCAAACATACTCCTCCATCATATTCACTTGCGAGTTGTTGATCTTGAAGTAAATCTTTTAATTGATATTTTGTATCTTTGATTTCTAAAATTGTTTCTTCATTTATTGGATAATAAGTGAGTTTACTATCGGCTGGTGCCATTAAAATAGAATCACTTTTATCAAATGGTCTTTTTCCTTCTTTAATTCTTCTTGTAAAGAAATCATTATAACTTTTATATTTCTTTTCTTCATATTGACTCATATCAATTGAGTTATTTTTAATAAAAGAAGGAATACTTGTTTTTGATAAAGGAGATGACATATAAACTCCACCTAAATGTGTAATAAATGGTGAAACTAAGATTTTTAAAGCACATCTACCAATAGATGTGCTGTAGAGTTTTTTTAATAATTGATTTTGTCCTTCTAATTCTCTAACTATTTGTCCTTGACGATCTTTAATCATGAAAAACACACAATTTGCACAAGTTCAACGACAACTAAAATGCCGAGTGCAATAAGTCCTTTCCCTTTTAATTTTGGAACTTTAAAATCAACGATAAATAAAATTCCCGTAATTAACATCAAAGTACCATATAAATAATCCAATCCAAAAATCACATACCTTAAAGCGAATGCAAAAGGTAAAATAAAGGCAGATGTTGTTACTGGTAATCCCTGATAATATTTTCTTTTCTCTGTTGTTTGTTGCTGTCTAGTTTCTTCAGTTACATTAAAATAGGCTAAACGAATAACAGCTGCAAGCACATAAAGTATTTCAATTGCAAGCCATCCAACTGAAGATAGTCCTAAATTATATCCTAGTATCGCAGGGAAAACACCAAAAGAAATTAAATCACATAAAGAATCAATTTGAATACCAAATTTCTTTTCTTCTTCTGTACGATTTTTTTTACTTCTAGCGACCATTCCATCAAATGTATCACAAATACCACACATCATCAAACAGATAAATGACCATTGATATGCACCGATCACCGATAAATGGATTCCTACCATTGCAAATACTAAAGATAAGTATGTAAGAATGACAGTATAACTATAAAATCCTATCATATTCTACTCCCTCTATAATTAACGAAAACATTATAGCATAATTTTATCTAATAATGTAGTTTATTTCGTCTATATCGCATTATTCATGTTTTTGAAATTCTCGATTTATATTTAAGTCTTTATAGAGAACAACTTCATTTCTTTTTAAACTTTCTGGAACATCAATAATTCTTTGATTTGAAGAGCCTCTAAATTTCAAACTTAAATCTTTTAATTCCTCAACAAATTTTCCATCAACAAGAACATCAATATAAGATAAAAGTTCGTCGGTTACTTCACATCTTGCTCTGCTTTCTTGTAAAAGTTCTTGATCAAAAAGATAACCTGTGTAACACCAAATGTCTTTTTTAGGATAAATTTCTTTCACTTTTTTAATAAAAGAAACAAGTGCTCTTTGATTACTTGGTTCCATCGGTTCTCCTCCTAAAAGAGATAAACCGGTAATATGTTCTGGTTTTAAATAATCAATAATTAAATCTTCAACTTCTTTGGTAAATTCTTTTCCATATTTAAAATCCCATGTCATTTGATTAAAACAGTTTTTACAGTGATGTGTACATCCTGAAACAAACAAAGACACACGAACACCCAAACCATTGGCTATATCAAAATTTTTAATTTCCGCATAATTCATTTCTATTCCTCTTTTCTAAAAGACTATACCACATTTTTCTTAGGATATCTCCTCTTGTACTTTTTATTTTTTAAATAAAAACACGGTTCCCCGTGTTTTATTATTTATGTTGATTTGCTTTTTTCAAACATATAACTACTAAAGCAAAAAGACAAGAACCAAGTAATAAAATCAAATACATAGAAACATTTGTATCATCACCTGTATGAGGTTTTGCCTCTAAAGTATTTGTTTTTATTGAATTCTCTTGAAAACTTTCCTCTTCTTTATTAGAGTTTGGTACTTCAATACTTGGTTTTAAATTATTCATTGGCATATATTCATTTAAAATAGTATATCCTTCTATTGTTGTTATATAACCTTGAATCGATTCTATTTGTACAGTATAAATAATATCTTTTTTATTTTCACGTATTGGTAAATTTTCAAAAATATATTTCCAATTTCCTTCATTATTTACATAAACTTCTTTTTCCAATTGTTTCTTCCCATTAGCATAAAGAATAACTTTTATATTTGAAGGTCTATTTTGAAGATATTTTTCATCACCCTTCCACTTAATCATTCCTGAAACAGTGGTTGTTTCAGGATGATAGTTATTTATAACTGTGTAATCCTCTATTATGGTTGAATAATCTTGAACATTTTTTTCTTTAATTGTATATTTTATTTCTTTTCCATTGCTTCTTATTGGAAAAGAGCCAAATTGATATCGCCATTGACTTGTTGCATCAACATCCATTTGTGCAATTTCTTTTCCATTAGCATAAAGAATCAAATGAGCTTTATCCGGTCTTGCACCCTTATAATCTTGCTCATCATTCCATTGTACGCGACCAGCAATTAATATCTTTTCTGGCGTATATACATTTGTGATATTAAAACCTTCTATAGAAGTCGTATAATCCGTAATGGTTTCTTGTTTTACAGTATAATTAATAATCTTTCCTTTATTCAATACCAATAAATCATCGAAGGAATAAGTCCATTGATCTTCTTCTCCTACCACTTTTTGCGCTATTTCTTTTCCATCACCATACAAAATCACCTTTACTGACGTTGGACGTGCTTTTAAATCATCTTCGTCCCCTTGCCAATTTATTTTTCCAGAAACGGTTGTTTTTTGAGGTTGATATGTATTTGTAATGTCAAAGCCTTCTATTTGATTCCCTGTTATTGTTGTTTGATAATAATCAATATTATCAAAACGATCGAAATCTATAGAATAATGATACTCCACTTTATTTTCTTGCAGGCGAACATTTTTAAACGAACCTGTCCATCCATTTTCTTCACTTAATTCAATTGAATTAGCCGTACGAACACCCTCTTTAACAAGCCAAACTGTGATATTCTCTGGTCGAAGTCCGTCCTCATTTTTAGAGTCTTTCCAATTTATAACAATGGGAATATCCCCTACCGTAAAATCTGGCTGGCAATGAACTTTAACTAATGCATGGTTAGAAAAATGCCATATTCCATTTTCATCTAGCCAAGAAGGATCACTATTATACTCTCCTTCATTTCCTTCACGATATTTCGTAGGATCTACGGTAATTTTATAATCACGATAACCATCTTGATCACTTGCAGAGTCATAAGCAACATTTCCTACTTTAACAACTCTTAAAGTATAGGTTGCGACAGAACCATTAACATATAATGGTAAATCATTCCATGTATATTTCCATTCATTTTCATTATTAAGCTCTTGTGTATATTGATTTCCTACAAGTTTAGAACCATTACACCAAAGTTCAACTGTCATTGGCAATTTATTATCTTCTGAAGCTTTCCATTCACCTTGAGCAGTGACTGTTGTTAATTGTTTTGATGTATTTTTAATCATGCACATGCTTTCTGTCGTTTCTATTTGATTAATAACTTCTTGATTTTCTTCATTATAAGCTTTGCTTTCGCTGATCTTCCCATTTGCATCAATTGAAAAATCAATTTTCTTTACACCTTCATAGCCTACTGGAACATTTTCAACAAGACGATATTTTCCTTGTGATATTTTTAACTGAATTTCACCTTTAGAATTCGTTACTAATTTATCCGTTTTAACATAACCTTCATTTAAAGATTTTGCTTCTGTTGAATACTGCTCACCTTTTTTATAAATCGTTATTGATTTATTAGATTGATCCGTAAGTATAAAAGAAACATTTTCAAGCCCTTGTTTACTAAATGCATCTTCTTTAATAAATGTAATAAATCCTGCTTGAACATAAGTATTATAAAATGATACTGTTTGATAACTTGTATAATTGATATCATTTGGATAGGAACTTGCCGTTACCTCTACACCTGTATCATTATAATCCTGCCAAGTATCCGTTGCATCTGATGAATTGGTAATCATATAACGATTAGAATGATACCATGTATTATCAACCATATAATTATTTTCCTTCAATATATACTGTGATCCTGGTCGCACTTTTAAAACCCATGTATAGGTATCCGTTTTTTTATCATAATATTTATACCCTGAAGTATTGTCATCTGATTCTTGACTTAAATTTAAATTATAAATTGTATTGTTTTCCGTTGTCGTTGTTCTTTGTACAGAAATAGAATAATTTCTTTTAATTTGATCAATTGCTTGGCTGTCTCCCGAGAAAGTCTTCTTTACAACAAGATATCCTTCTTTGGCGACTAAAACACCATCAACATGCCATCCATCTTCTTTGACATACTTTACTGCATACCAACGAATCTTAAAATGATCCGTCGTTAACTCATCCTTGTCTACACTTTGATCATCAACTTTTATATCTGCATTGGAATTACGCAATTGTTCAAGAATTTCTTCATCAGAAGGCATCGTATCTGCCGTAACTCCCTTGATTGGCGTTGTTACCATACTATGTATTTGAGCATCTTTTTCGTAAGCTTCTTGTGCTGATGTTTCGGCATCTACCAACGAATAATTCCAATCTCCATTCGAAGCAATCGGTATATTTTCTGTCCCTTTTAAACTCGTCGTATAAAGAGAAGACGTAAAATTCTTTTCATCTACTTTTCCAAAACCATTAGATGTATTATCTGAAACTTCACAGTCTAAACTTAAATAGAAATTTGTGGAAGTAATTCGACTATTTGTATCTAACGCACTCCACATTGCGTTTAATTCAAGTATGCCATTGTGTTCAAAGCGTGCAATATCTTTACGTTCTAATTGTTGGTTAGCAGGAATTATTTTATTAGAATTCCCCACCTTCCATCCTGTTAAACCGCAGATTCAACACACCAGCCAACCGCAAATTATATTAACCATTAA
>JAUNWT010000060.1 GCA_030540195.1 Bacillota bacterium
TTTGCGTTATAGAAACTGTTTTTAAAAACTATTTATTCGTTACAGCCTCTTATTATAAGATGATTTTCTAATTTATATTTTAATTCATCTAAAGAACAAGGTTTACTATAGTAATATCCTTGAATATAATCTGCTTTCATTTGTAAAAGTGTCTGTAATTCACTTTCTGTTTCAACACCTTCTATACACATTTTTACCCCCACACTATGTGACATATCAACCATGTGTTTGAGTAAAAGGTTTTCATAATCATTCGTAAGAGCATTTTTCATAAGTCCACGATCTATTTTTATACAATTTGGTTTTAAATTATAAAGATAATGAAAATTTGAATATCCTGTTCCAAAATCATCTAAAGCTAATTGAATGTCATTTTTTTGTAAATTATTACAAAAATTAATAAAATTCTTATTTGATTCAATAAAACCACTTTCTGTAAGTTCAATAACAAGTTGACTCTTCTCTATATCATAACGATTAATAATATTTAAAATATCTTTTAAAATAGCTGTTTTTAAAACTTGAACATAAGAAACATTTACATGCACTTTTAAATTTGGAATAAATGATTTTAACGAACAAATTGATTGTATTGATTTTTCCAATACCCACTTTCCTACAGGAATAATTAAATCACTTTCTTCTAATAAAGGAATAAATTCATAAGGTGCCACGTTTCCAAAAGTATCACATTTAAACCTTAAAAGTGCTTCTAAACTGGTTATCTTATTTTTATTCATTTCAACAATTGGTTGAAAATAAACATCAAATCCCTCAAAATCATGATCTACTGCTTGATGTAAACATTTTATGAGTTCACTTTTACGTTGAAATTCTTTATAATCTTCCTTTTTGAAAATATCATATGTGTTTTTACCGTTTTTCTTAGCCTTACTTAATGCAAACTCAGTCCATTTCATGATTTCTGTATAGCTTGCTGTTGGATTTTCTTCAAAATCTAAAATACCTGCTGAAAGTGTGTAATAAACCTCATAATTAATTGACTCTACATATGCTGTAATGCTTTCACAAATACGATTATATAAATTTTTAGCATCTTTTTTATTTCCAAATAAGTCTAAAATAATAAATTCATCTGAAACAATACGATATAATTTTTGATGATTTAATAAATTTTTTTTAATACAATTACCCGTTTGTTTTAAGATTTCATCACCATACTTTAATCCATAATTTTCATTAATATTTTTAAAATTATCAATTCCTAATCTTAAGACAAATCCTTTATGCATATCGTCTTGAATTGGTATAATCAAGTTTTTAAAACTAACTTCTCCAAGTAAACCGCTGGCATTATCCGCAATTTGTTTCTTTCCAATTTCATTAATACATCCTACTAAATATTTAACATGATGATCATCATCATAAATGACACTTCCACGACAATTGATCCAAATCGTTTTACCAGATTTACTTAGCCAACGATATTGCATGTTATGAAACTCTTTCTCGCCCGCTAAAACTTTTCCTAAATCCTCCATGACAATGTCATAGTCTTTATAATAAAAGAACTTTTTAAACTCTTCTGAAGGATTATTAAATTCGTGTTTGTCCATTTTAAAACGTATATCCGCATGAGGAGAAATATAATAAGAATCGTTTTCAACATCTAAAACATAAAGATAATCATCAATACATTGATCTAATATATCTATCATTCTTTTAAACGACTGAATTTCATTATTTAGCTTATCCATAATATTCCTCCCCTCTATTATGTCTAATTCGCTATTCAATATAATTCCCTATTAAAACCATTATTGAACTAAATACGCTATATTGATTATATAATACTATTTATCCATTTTAATTGCAATCTTCTTTCAAATCAAGAAAATGATTAATAATCAAATAATAACTTAATAGTATTTTAAATTCAATTCCTTATTTTAATAAAAATATTTCATAAATAAGGTTTTAGCTTCTCGCTATACTCTTCTTCTATTTTTATAATTTTTAAAGCAATATCCTTTATTTTAGAATGTGCTTCTTGATAAATATGCAAATAATGATATAAAGATTCTACGCCCATAGCACATCCTTGAAAAAGCAAGGAAGCTATTGTTGTATCTTCATGATCCATCGCAATTTTAAAATTCATTTTCATCCAAGACATACTTTTAGCCATAAAAGAAGCTTCTTTTTCTTTGATTTTATATTTATTTAATAAAGAATCCACCTCTTCTTTTAATTTTTGATGGCGATTTTTTATATCAATGCTTAATTGTTTAAATTCTTCATTTTGAATTGTATCTAAAACTTCATCTATAGATGAAATTGCCATTTTTAACCCCGCATCACATTCTTGTAATAATAATGCTGTTTCTTCTTTTTTCATAATATCTTCCTTTCTATTAAAGTATTGGGAAAAAAAGAAAAAAAATACAAAAAAGATTCTAGATAAATAATATCTAGAATCAATTATATTATTTTAAAGGTTTCTTTAATAAAGCTAAACCAAACATTCCTACAATGGAACCAACAGCTAAAGCAAATAAGTATCCAAGAGGATTTGAAATAACTCCAATAACAAAGATACCACCATGAGGAGCCATCAATGTACAATTAAAGAACATTGATAAAGCACCGGCAACCGCTGAACCAACGACACAAGCAGGTAAGATATGAAGTGGATCAGATGCTGCAAATGGAATAGCTCCTTCTGTAATGAACGATAATCCCATAATAACATTTGTAAGTGTTGTTTGTTGTTCTTTTTCAGTAAAACGATTTTTAAAGAAGAATGTTGCAAGTGCAATTGCTAGTGGTGGAACCATACCACCAATCATAACTGCTGCCATGATATCATAGTTTCCTGATGCAATCGATGCAGTACCGAAAACATAAGCTGCTTTATTGATTGGACCACCCATATCAACAGCCATCATACCACCAAGTAACATTCCTAAAATAATTTTACTTGAACCACCCATTGAATTTAAAGCATTTGTAAGTGCTGTATTGATTGCAGCAACTGGTGGATTAATAATAAATGTCATAAGCAATGCCATTAATAATAATCCAAAGAATGGATATAAAAGAACTGGTTTTAATCCTTCAAAAGCATCTGGTAAATGATCAAATAATTTACGTAATCCTTTCATTAAATACCCTGCTGCAAACCCAGCAACAAGCGCTCCTAAAAATCCTGAATTTCCTTGACTCGCTAAGGCACCACCAACAAATCCAACTGCAAGACCTGGACGATCAGAAATTGACATTGAAATATATCCAGCAAGGATTGGTAACATAAATCCAAAAGCTGTATCTCCTGTTGTTTTAAAGAAAGCCGCTAATGGCGTATTTTTACCAAAGTTACTTGGATCAATTGTATAATCATCAAATAAGAAAGCTAAGGCAATTAAGATACCTCCACCAATAACAAATGGTAACATATGGCTGACACCATTCATTAAATGCTTATAAATTTGACGACCAACGCTTTCATCACTTTCAACGGTTGTTGATGCATGATCTGCATGATAAATTGGCGCATTTCCACTTAAAGCTTCATTAATTAACTCTTCTGCTTTATTGATACCATCTGCCACTTTAACTTGAATCACAGGTTTTCCATCAAAACGAGCCATTTCAACATTTTTATCTGCAGCAACAATGATTGCTTCACATTCTTCAATTTCTTTTGCCGTTGGTGCATTTTTAGTACCACCACTACCATCTGTTTCAACTTTGATGGTAATTCCCATTTGTTTAGCTTTTTCTTCTAAAGCTTCAGCCGCCATATACGTATGAGCAATACCTGTAGGACAAGCAGTTACAGCAAGTAAACGATATGTTCCTGTAAATTCTTTTTGTGCTTCTTCTTTTTCTTCTTCTTTCGCTTTTTGTGCAGCTTCTTTTTGATTAATTAAATCCATAAATTCTTCTACACTTTGAGCATTAATTAATGAATCTTTAAACTCTGTATCCATTAACATTTGTGATAACATAGCAAGAATTTGTAAGTGTTCATTTCCACCTGTTTTAGGAACCGCAATCATAAAGAAAAGTTTTGCTGGTTGGTTATCTAATGATTGATAATCAACACCATCTTTTACAACCATAGCTGCAAGACCTGGAGCATTTACAGATTCACTTTGAGCATGAGGAATCGCAATTCCTTCTCCAATTCCTGTTGTACTTAATTCTTCACGGGCATAAATTCCTTGTTTATAAACATCTTGATCATTTAAGTTTCCTTGTTTTGCCATTAATGAAACTAATGTATCAATGGCTTCATCTTTATTTGAACATGTAGCATTAACATCAATCGAAACATCTTTTAATAAATCTAAGATTTTCATTTATAGTTCCTCCACTTTTAATTGTTTATAGACTTCTTGAATCATTGAAGCTTCCGCAAGATCTTCACTAAATGCTGTTGCACCACCGCAAGCACTTCCTAATTTTAAAGCTTCATCATATTTTTTATCTTTTAAATATCCAGCAATGAATCCAGCAACCATACTGTCACCACTACCAACACTATTTAAGAGTTTTCCTTTAGCTCCTGCACAATAGTAAACATGCCCATCTTCACTGACTAAAATAGCACCATCTTTTCCAAGGGAAACAAGGACATTGATAGCACCTTGTTCTTGTAATTGTCTTGCATAATGAATTAAATCTTCTTTAGTTTCAATTCTAACATTGAATAATTCTTCTAATTCACGATGATTTGGTTTAATTAAGAAAGGATGATAAGGTAATACTTTCTTTAATAAATCATTAGTAGCATCAACAATGATGTTAATTCCTTGTTGATCTAATTTTTTCATAATTTGTTCATAAATATCATTAGGTAAAGAAGATGGAATACTTCCTGCAAGAACTAATGTATCATTTTCTTTTAAATGGTCTAATTTTTCAAATAATTCATCTAATTTTTCTTGAGGAATATCTGGACCACTTCCGTTAATTTCAGTTTCTTTAGCCCCTTTCATTTTAACATTGATTCTAGAAAGACCACTTTCTAACTGACATAAATCGCAAGTAAATCCTCTTTCTTTTAATTCTTTAACAATTTCTTCACCTGTAAATCCTGCAACAAACCCTAAAGCTGTTGTTTCAAGATTCAAACGACTTAAAATTGTTGAAACATTAAATCCTTTCCCTCCAGGATAAATTTCTTCTTGTTTTGAACGGTTTGTTTCCCCTTCTTCAAAACAATCAACATGCATAATATAATCCAAAGATGGATTAAAAGTAATCGTATAAATCATTAATCTCTTACCTCCACAACTGTCGCTTGTTCTTTAATTTCTTTTTCACAATGATCTGTAATAATCACCGCATCATTGATTTGACCGAAGGTCACATGATACACCTTATTAAATTTACTATGATCAGATAAAACATAACTCATTTGACAACGTTCCATAGCCAGTTCCTTAATTGCGGCTTCTTCACTATCAGGTGTCGTAAAACCGTTCATTAAATCAATTCCATTTGTTCCAAAGAAACCTTTAGAAAAATGATAACGACTTAATGACTTCATCGTATTAGCACCCACACATGCCCCTGTAATATTTCTCACTTCTCCACCAAGACATACCACATGAAATCCTTTAAGGGTCAATTGTTGAGCTTGCATTAAACCATTAGTAATATAGTGTGCTTCTTTTTGATCTAAATATTCAATCAACTCTAAAGTTGATGAACCTGCATCTAAATAAACCACATCATTAGCTTCAATCATTCCTGCGGCATACTTTGCAATTTTTTTCTTTTCATCCGCATTTAATAATTGTCTTTCTCCTAATGGATCTTCAATCGTTTGTGTTACCTTAGGAATAAGGGTTGCACCCCCATGAACTCTTTTTAAGAATCCTTGATGATCAAGTTCTACTAAATCTCTTCGTATACTTGATTCACTCGCTCCAGTAAGTTCAACAAGGGAAGCTACAGTCACATTTCCTTTTTTATCTAATTCATTTAAAATAATTCGATGGCGTTGATTATCCATACTGATCACCTCTTACACGTTCATTATATGACTGTTCATTCACAGTGTCAATTATGTCTTGACTGTTTAATCATATTTTTAATCAAAAAATGAAAAAAGAGCACTATTTTGAATGAATGCTCTTTGATATATGAATGAATGCTTAAATTATATAATCTATTGCGGTAACAGTTTCCATTTCTGGACCATCTGTAAGTAATTTTTGATGTTCTTTAGATTTTGGATAATTATTCAAATCATCTTCATTTTTAAATTCAATAATTTGAATCACATCACCAAAATGAGGTCCTACAGGTAGTTGTTCACTCATATTTACTCCTATTTCACTTTTAATAATCAAAGGACAATTTTTACCAACTTCTTCTAACATTTCTACAAAATGTCTAATTTCACTTTTGTCTTTTAAAGTAAATATCGATACATGTTTAACCATCTTTTTTCCCTTCTATGCAATATGCATTCCACCATCTATAAATATTTTTTGTCCTGTTGTATGACTTGCTTCTTCACTACTTAACCATAATACAGCGTTCACGACTTCTTGAGTCGTCGCTAGTTTTTTCATAGGAATCACATGTTCTTTCAACATTGCTTCTTCATGAGGATTAGTTGAAAGGGAATTTTTAGTGAGTTCTGTTCCCATGGTTGGACCTGGACAAATGGCATTAACACGAATACCAAATGCTGCATTTTCTAAGGCCGCCATTTCTGTTAAAGCAATAACTGCTGCTTTAGCTGGACCATATGCAGCAAATCCAGGTGCCATTTTATATCCACCAATAGAAGCCGTATTAACAATTGCGCCAAAACCTTGTTTTTGCATTTGTAATAATTCATATTTTAAACAAAAAAAAACACCTTTCATATCCACATCAACGACTAAATCCCATGTTTTTTCAGAAATTTCTGTTAAGGATTCATAAGGCATACGTACACCATCTGGTCCAATACCCGCATTATTAAATGCACAATCAAGACGTCCATATTTTAAAACAACTTCTTCAATAGCTTTTTTTACATCTTCTTCTTTAGATACATCACAGTGAATATAAAAAGCATCATTTCCTATTTCTTTTATTGCTTGCTCACACACTTCTTTACGATCAACCGTTAAAGCCACAACTTTTGCACCTTGCTTTGAAAAAGCAATCGCTGCTTGCTTTCCAATACCACTTGTTCCTCCGGTAATTATAACCACTTTATCTTTAAAATTCATTTTTCTTTCCTCCTTATGGATTACTTTACTTTAAAATAAATAAATTTCTTTTCTTTTTTATATTTCATAAACTTTCTTGACAAGATGAAAAAAATGTGCCTTAAGCACATTCTAATTCAAAGTAACGTGATACCAACATATCTATTAAATAACGAAAAAGAAGTCTTCTTTCTTTCATTTCTAAATGATCTATAGATACAAGTAGAGTTCCTTGAAAATATTTCAACATCGTTTGATCAATTAATTGTGTTGAAAGCAAAAGTTTATTTCCTTGATTTCTTAAAAGCTTTCGTAAACAACGTGAAGATTGTTTACTTAAAGCATCTTCTTCTACACCAATAACAATCAATAAATCATCCTCTTTTAACCAATCAATAGATACTTCATTTTCATCTAAAACAAGAATATCTTTTTGAAAAAGATCTCCTTCATATTGAACATATTGACAAAGTAAATGTGAATAAGCAACTCCATAAAGATAAATATGCTTAGCTTCTTTTATTTTTCTTACAAAGTAATCGATTTGACTTTGTTCAATCTTCATTAAATTCTTTTCAATCCAAGATAATGAATCATGAAGGTGCTTCTTTGTAAGAAAATATTGGGTATTTGTGACTTGTTTTCTAATTTCTAATTCTAATAAACAATCATCTTTAAAGGCAATATAATTATCATAGCCTAATTTTTTGATAAATTTAGAGATTTTCGCTTTTGAAACATAGCTTTTTCTAGCAAGTTCTTCAATGGACATAAAAGCAACTTCTTTTAAATTCATTTTAATATAGTTACAGATCGTATAATCGATATCACCTTGTTGACTGTTATTTAAAATTGTATTGATTTTATTTGTTATCATAATATCACCAAATAAAGTATAACATAAAAACCGCCTAAGCGGTTTTTTGTATGAGTTATAGAGAGTTTTTATATTTGAAGGAAAACTGATCAACAATTTTATTTATGTTTTTCTTACCACTGTAAATAGCCTTTCCAACAAGGATAATCGCTAATATAGATATTATTATTAATATGATTGCAAAGATTTTTACAAATAAGATATTTGAAAAATAATACATCAACAAGACTCCCAGAGAGGAAAGGAAGAACAAATTGCGTAACCATTTTATAAGATTATGAATCATTTTCTTTTGATAATTAATTTCATCTATATATCCTTGTTTTTCTTGACTATTCATCTTTTTTCTCCTTTTAATAAGATAATCCTGGATTGAAGAATCCAACAAGTACACCAATAAAGGCAACAACAACTAATAATAACATTACTTTAATTGGTGACATTTTCTTTTTAGATAATAAATACCAACATCCAACAACAAAGACAGCTGTTAATAATCCTGGATAAACACCATCTAATGTTTTTTGTAAATCTATGAAAGGTTTTTTAGCTCCAGCTGCGGTCATCGTAAATGAAGTTGTTACTGAAATCCATGTTGCTGATACAGCACCGATAACAATACCACCTAACATCGTAACTGATTCTCTTATAGCTTCTCCTTGAGGACCAACTAAGAAATCAACTGCTTTTCCACCTAATTCATATCCTTTGAAATATAAGAATTTCATTCCAAAGTAAGCAAATAAGTTCCATACAATGATGTACATGATAGCTCCAAGAGGAGAACCTCCTGTAGACATACCTAAAGCAATACCAAGTAAAATAGGAATAACTGTTCCTACAACTAACGAATCCCCAATACCGGCGATTGGCCCCATTAAACCAGCTCTTAAACCGTTGATTGTTTCATCATCAACATCTTCTGCTCCGTTAGCACGTGCTTCTTCTAATCCAGCTGTCATCCCAACAATAACAGTACCAAGTTGAGGTTCTGTATTAAAGAAAGCAGTGTATGTTTTCATTGATCGTGCTTGATCTTCTTTTTTATCATAAAGTTCTTCTACTACTGGTAACATAGAGCATAGATAACCAAAAGTTTGCATATGTTCTTGAGAGAAGCATGTTAAGTTTCCATAATACCAATTGTGGAAGGATTTAGTTAATGTTTTTTTAGATAGTTTCTTTTCCATCTTAAATATCCTCCTCATCTTCATCATCAAAGTCTCCTGCAGGTGCAGCTACTCTTTGATTTTGTAACATTTTTAATTTGTAGTTAATTAAGGCAAACATACCAGCAATCACTGTTGTTGCAACTAAATTGATTCCCATTGAAGCAGCAAGAGTAAATCCAAAGAAAAATGGAATGAAATCAACTGCTTTTGTAACAATTTGTTTTAATAAGATTGCAATTCCGACACATGGTAATAATGATCCAACTGTAAATAAAGTTTTCATAGCTAAACCATCCATAGGTAATGTTGTTTTAATAAGTTCAACAACATCTGCCCCTAATTTACACATAATTAAGGCTGGAATAAATGAACATAAAATATGTGAAATCCAAGGTAATACCATATCTACAAGATATAATTTATGATAATCCCCTTTTTCAACAGCTTTCCATCCAACATGTTGCCATGCTAAGTTGACTGTTGCTGTTCCATAGAATAATACTGTACCTAAAGTACCAACCATTGTTCCAAATGAAATTGCAAGAGATGCTCCATCTTTTGTAGCAGCAGATAAACCATAACTATTTAACGCTACCATGGCAAGTGGAATCCCAATGTAACTTATAGCACGAACGTCTGCTGAAACTGTTCCACCTGGAGTAACTAATGCAATGTAGACAACTTGCATTGCTGCTCCTACTAAAATACCTGTTTTGATATCTCCTAAAATAATTCCACAAACAAGTCCCCCAATTAAAGGACGACCTAATGTGTAGTTACCAAAGGAAGTACCACCTAATCCTGGCATACTTGATAAACAAGCAAATATTCCAAGTAATGCCGCTTGTAACCAACTGATTGTCATAATTTTTCTTCCCCTTTATTTATATATTTGTTAAAAACCAAATTTTCCTTTAAAATCATCCCATGTTCCAATTGAAACATCTGGTAATAAAGCAAATTTGATTGTATAACCTGCTTTAGCTAAAGCTTCAAAAGCTTCTGCTTCTTCTTGTGTAATTGATTGATTGTTTCCTAGTTTTGTTGCTCCTTCACGATCATTACAAGGTCCAACAATAACTGTTTTAATACCACATTCAAATCCTTGATCAACAAGAATTTTTTTCATATCAATAGGATTTTTAGTAATTAAGAAATATTGATCTTGACTATCTAAAACCTTTTGACATTTCTTTTGCCAAGCTTCCATTGTCCATACAAATGTTTTCTTTCCACTGGCTGATTTATAAGCTGCTTTTAATACGGAATTATTTGCAGCTTTATCGTTTACTGCCACTAAACCATCACATGGGTATTCTCTTGCCCAACGTGTACATGTTTGACCGTGAATCATACGATCATCAATTCTGATAAATGATACTGACATCTTTCTTCCTCCTTAAATATCATCTTCGTCGTCTTCTACGACTTTAAATTCTTGTAAAGCTGTTGTTGCTTCACTTAAGACGGCTTGTACAAAGGCATCCCCTTGTAAAGTATCTTTCATTAATACTGAAGTAAGTGCTAATGGTAAGTTCATCCCACCAATTGTTGTTGTCTTTTCCATTAAACCTTTTTCAGCTAAAACATTTAAAGCAGTTGTAAGTGGTGACCCTCCTACAATATCCGCTAATAAAACAATTTCATCATCTTCATGAATATCTTTAATACTTTCTTTAAAGATTTCAGCAAACTCATCGGCTGTCTTTCCATCAGGTAAACCTGAAGCAATCACATCATCCCTTTGTCCAGCTAACATCATTAATGATGTTTTTAAACCCGATGCAAATTCACCATGACTTACTAACACTAAATATTTCATGTCCTTCCCTCCTTGCACCTATAGAATACCAAATATGAAAGCACTTGCAATGTGTCTTCAATCACGACTTTTAAGTGACAAAAATCACAAAAAAATTGACAAATATCATTCCTATCATGACATTTGTCATAAATAAAAAAAGATAGCCACAAGCTATCTATTTCAATTCATATTCTAATTTCTTCTGTATCTTATTGAGATCATTATCAACCGTTCCTTGATCAATACTTTGATTAATCAAATAATCTGCTTTTTCTAAAATATTTTCATACTCTTTAAACTTTGGCTCTACCAACGTATTTTCTAAAATTCTATTTAAAACAACTGAATCTAAAGAAGCATAAGAGACTGTATCTTGTGCTAAGATTTCTTTTGTTTTCTTTGATAACATCACTTTTTTTAAAGGAGAGGCTCCCTTCGAATTATTAAGTAGAGATTGTTGAATATCTTCATCCATGGTCAACATCTTTAAAAACTCCCAAGCTATTTCTTGATGTTTTGTCTGAGATGACATTCCTATTAATGATGTATCTAAATGTGTCGTTACTGTATTTTCTTTCCTTCCTGGCATAGGAATACAACTCCACCTAAAAGAAGTGTATTTACTAATGCGATAAGGATAGGGCTGATAGGTGCGATATTGAGCAAAGGTCAACGGACAAAAAGCAACTTTTCCTTGATCAAAGTCTTCTGATGAAACTTGATATCCATTAGATAAAGCATTAAGTTTTGTCAAATATAAAAGTGCTTCTTTGACTTCTTTTTTATCCAAATGACAATTATCTTCCTCAAAAACTTGTAATCCATAACATTCAAGTGCATTTTTCCAATCAAAACCATAATAACCATATTGATCAACGACACCATCATTATTTGTATCTTTTGTCACTTGATCACATATTTGATAAAAATCATCAATTGTCCAATTATTTGAAGGAATATCTATTCCTTCTTTTGAAAGCAAATCATGATTAATACACATAATTGTTGGATTAATTTCATAAGGAAAAGCGTATTGACTCCCATTATTTCCCGCAAGCAAAGCACTTTGATAAAATATCGTCGTATCTATTTGATCTTCTTTTATAAGTCGATCTAAATTCTTTAAAATACCAATAGAAGACAATGTATTAAAATCATTTGGAAGCACCATAAATAAATCAGGTGTCGTTCCCTTAGTAATTTCATTAGCAAGCCAAGATGAATAGTCATCCTTTATAATTCCACTTTTATATTCAATATGAACATTAGGATACTTCTTTTCAAATTTTTTGATTGCTTGATCAATGACTTGATAACTTTCTCCATTAGGCACATCCCAACTACTTCCGGCATAAAGTCCTAAAGTAAGGGTGATATCACGACTTGGATCATTGATCAAACAATAAATAAGAACTAGAGAAACACTGATGACAATAAGAATGCCTTTTTTTACCTTAGTCATTCTCATCACCAAATTCTTGCATCGTCACCCCTGTTTGTACAGCCCATATAGCAAGTTGCGTACGATCACGTAATTCTAACTTTGATAAAACCGTACTGACATAATTACGTACCGTTCCTTCTGATAAATAAAGCTTTTGCGCAATTTCTTTATTAGATAAACCAAAACCAACTTGTTGAATGACTTTTAATTCAGCTTGTGTCAAATCTTTTGATAAAGAATCATCAACTTGGATAGCATAATTACTCATAGACATCTTTGAAAAAAGTTTAAATACTTTTGTCGCAATATCAGGGTTAATCATGGCTCCGCCATTATATACAGTACAAATGGCATGATAGAGTTCATCCATACTGACGCCTTTTAATAAATAACCACTCGCACCATATTTTAAAGCACTAAAGACAAATTCATCATCATCAAAAGTAGTAAGAATAATAATCTTGATATCTGGATATTTTTCTTTAACCATTTTTGTACAATAAACACCATCCATTTCTGGCATACGAATATCCATTAAAATAACATCCGGTCTTTCCTTTTTGATACTTTCAAGAACCGCAAATCCATTTTCAACAGCGTCAACGACTTTTAAATCTTCATGTGTTGATAATACAATTTGTAAGGATTGTCTAATAAGTTCTTGATCGTCTGCAATCATGACTTTAATCATCTTGTTTTCCTCCTATTTTTGGTATTTCTACAACTGTCCTAAATCCATCTTCACTATAAAAATGAATATTTCCATTTAATATAGCAACTCGCTCATTCATTTGTTTCAAGCCATAACCATAATGAATTTCCTTACAACCACTTCCATTATCTTGCATAATAATCATATACTTCTCATTTTCATCAAAAAGATGAATTTCAATATGAGAGGCATGCCCATGTCTTATAGCATTGGTCATAGTTTCTTGAATAATTCTAAAAATAATATCTTCTTTCGTATTTTCAAAATCAGCATTTTCCCATTCATAATACAAATCAACATTTAAATGAGAAACACTTTGAAATTCCTCAATCATTTTAATCAAACCATCTTTTAAAGTTCTTTGATCAAGTGCTCCCGGTCTTAACTTATATAAAGAACGTCGAACATCTTTAATACTTTCACGAACAACATTACTAATTACCAAAAGTTGTTCTTTTGATTTTTGTGGATCAATATCAATCAAAGCAATACACGCATCAATACCTGCCGAAATACCTGTTAATGCATGTCCTAAAGTATCATGTATCTCTCTTGAAATTCTTTTTCTTTCTTTATCTTCTGCCATTTTTTCAGATAAAGCAGAATACGTTTTTAATTCATCATTGACTTTTGAAGCAAGTTGAAGTTCTTTACTGATTTTCTTTGTTTCTTCTTGTTGAACTAAAACTTGGCAAACAAGATAAAGAATAAAAACAACAACATTTAATGAAGCTAAAATATTTTTAGTAAATAACATAAGTGTACGACTTGAATTTGGGTAAAATGATAAATAAGATTCAATACTTGGCATATGTATAATATTTGATAAAATATTAAAATCTGAAATCAGCAACAAACCAAAAGCCATTAATAAAAGCAAAGCTACATGTTTTATATTTCTCATATTGTAAAGCAAATCCGCAAAAACAAAAAGTAAAATTCCATTATACGAACCATTTAAACGAATAATTAATAAAAACGAAAGAATAATTTCTATGTACACAAGACCATTCACCATTTTCATATTTTCTTTTTCTCTTAATTTCATTAATAAAACAATAATAATGAAAAGAAAAATAGATTCAAAAAAGATATTTTGTGGTGACCTTGTAATATAAGATACTTTATTTAAAAAATCACGGGCATAATGATGTATTGAAATATACTTAGTTGAAAGTAAAAATAAAGAGGCATTATAGATAATGATAATAGCATTGATGAATAACAATGAATCTTTTAATTTGGTTACATGTTCTTTAGTAAGATGCATTATTGCCACCCCGTTATATCATATTCTTCTATATTTTCTTTGGTAATCAATTTTGTTGGAACAATAATAGAATGTTTATATTTTTTATGTTGTAAAATCTTATAAGCCACCTTTATTGTTTCTTTTCCTAAAGATGTGGGCGATTGTGAAGATGTTCCCACGATTTCCTTGGTTTCTGCCATTAATTTCTTTATATTTGGTGAACCATCCACACCATAAATATAAACATCATGCCCCAAATCATTTTCTTTTATAGAAGCTAGTGCTCCTAATGCCGTTGGATCATTCAAGCAAAAAACAACATCAAAATCTATTCCTTGTTGAATAATTTTATTTAAAGCCGGAAGCGCTAATTCAGTTTGACCTAAACAATCTTCACTTCCCACGATTTGATAATTTTCATTTAAAGCAACCGTATCTTTAAATCCATTGATACGATCAACCGCTGATAAAGCTTTAGAATGTTCAAGCAAAGCAATACGTGCATGATCAAAGCGTTGCATCATATCTTTAGCACACTGTACCCCTGCATCATAATTATCTGAAACAACTGTACAATCAGCAATTTGTTGGTCACTAATAGGAGCATCGACAACAACAATCTTAATTCCTGCTTTTTTGACTTCTTTCAATGTTTCATTAATACTTGAAGATTCAACAGGATTAATAATTAAAACATCAATTCCTAAAGATACTAGATTTTTGATTTGTTCATTTTGTTTTTTAGGATCTAATGCTGGATCTCTCGTATATAAAATATCCCCATGATTATTAATAACATTTTCAATCTCGTTATTAACAGCTTTATAGAAGGTATTATTCATTGTCATATAAGTTGCCCCAAACTTTATTTGTTTTGTATCATTGTTTAAATAACGATGATAGACAAAGCAAATCATGATAAGGCTTACAATACATGTTATTTTTAAAGCTTTGTTTTTATAAAAAGACATGCGTTTTCCTCCTATTTCCCCTTTATTTAATTTTAATGATTTTTGTCACATAAGTAAATATGACAATTGTCATAAAAAAAGTTGACTCTATTTTTGAATCAACTGTTTTGCATATTTTATAATACTACTTCCATCTAATAAGCCATAATCTTTTAAAGAAATCACCCCAACAGGTACTTTAACAACCTTTTTTATTTCTTTTAAATCCTCATTTCTTTGAGGAGTAAGTAATACTACATCGGCTTCTTGTAGATGTTCATTTAAAAACACTTCAATATCCATCAATTGACTTTTAGCTACTTCTTCTATTTTACGAACCAGCATATTTCCTGAAAATCCTGGTTTTGAAAGCAATGTTATCTTCATATAAGACCTCCGAATACATAGTACTAATATAATAAATGAAATAGCTAAAATGTACAAGTCTCTTTCTT
>JAUNWT010000006.1 GCA_030540195.1 Bacillota bacterium
CATTATAATTGATTATTTGCATAGGATAGATGTATTGATGTTTGATTTCTATAGGATGTTCTATTAAAGAAATATTTGTTGGTAAATCGATATAAATGATTTTATCTGTTTTTATTTGATAGATGCAAAGAACATAATCAAATAGAAACAATTCTTTTAAATCACTTTCAAATTCATAAAAATCTTTTATCTTTCCCTTTGTCTTTTTATTTCTTAATAAAATAACTACATCATCATTCATAGGACTTATATTTTCTATTTCATAATTTCTTAGAATTGTTTTCTTTGTTAAAAAAGTTTCTTCCTTTAAATCATAAATAGAAAGACACCCAGATTCAAATGTACTCAAAAATAAATAGTTATCTTTTGTATCAATACATACATTTTTTACATGTACTTTATTAATTCTTTGTGTTTTATTAATTAAAACATGATAAATATTAATAAAAGTATTGTTTACAAAAACAATGTAATTCTCTGATGGTGACACATATTCATAATCTGATTTTAGCTTTAATATTTCATTTTTCATATTCATCTTACTTTCTTTTTATTTATTCTAATAATTCAGATAATTTATATATTTGACCTTTTCCACGTCTAGGATATTTTTGAAAATTATCAACTCTTAATAAAACATAATCATGTTTTATTGAAACTCGACAAACTCCTATCGTATCTTCAAATACAATTTCTTTTTTTATACCTTTAGTAATGTAATACAATTCTAAAATATTCTTTTGAAATCTATATAAAACAGGTTGATTTTCTTGATCCAAAATCAAATCTCCTATATAAGCTCCTAAAAGACTGATTGCAAACTTAGAATAGAAAACCTTTTCTTGTCCTCTACCAACGCTTGTTTTACAAGCCACATCTTGTACTTGCCATAAAAGTTTATTATTTTTTAAATCAAATGCTTTTATATCGTAGTTATGATCTTTTAATGTTGGATTCTTCTTGTATTCAAGACAATAAAATCCATTCTTAGAAAATGTAAATATACTATTAGGATTTATCTCTTGTTGTTTGATAAATTGATTATTTTCATCTATTGTATAATAAAAATAACGATGTTGATTTTTCATTTTTAATTTAAATAAGGTTTTTCCATAAGCATAGATAACGTGTTGAAAAACGTGTTCAATTTCATCTTTTATTTGTTTTTTGAATGTTTGATTTTTTAAATTATAAATACAAAGTAGTGCATCTTTGTTTCCTTGACACCAGATAAATACTTTTTCTTCATCATATTGTTGGATAAAAGTAATCCAATGTTTACGAGATAAACATTTTTTTAAAATGATTTCTTTTTGTTTTAAATCATAAACAAAAATATTGGAACCAGTTGTTGATCCTATTAATAAACCATCATCTTCTGTTATACAAATATGTGTGACATATTTTATATCAATCTTAAATTGTGTCTTTTCTTCATTGTCAATAACTGTTAGAAATGTATCTGCATAAAGAACTGCGTATCTTTCAGAAGGTGAAATATCTAATGCATTCATAATTATATTTTTAGACATTTTCAACCCTCCTTTTTATTTTTTCTTTATTTCTTTAAGTACTTCTTCTATTGGTGGTAAGTCATCTTTTAATTCAAAGAAACGTGTTTCAATTCTTGGTTTTTGTCTTTGTAAAATAAATCTCTTTCTTTTTTCTTGATAATCTAATGAAAAGCTAAAGGGTGCTTCATAGATAATTTTCTTATTTTCAATACTATAAATATAGGTAGACCATTTTGTATTGTACAAATTACATGGATAAGGATGTGCTTGATAAATAATATAAGCTTGATGATTGTATTCTAAAAAATGTGCTTGCATAACATAAAGTGCTATATGATAAAATTTAATTTCATCAATGACTTGAAGTGTTTTAAAATCAAGAATTTCTATTTTTCCTAGACACTTTTTTTCATCAATATGAGGAATCGTACTTGATACAAAAGCATATTTTCCACTTGGAGAGATCTTAAATTCAGGCTGTTCTTGTATATATGTTTTATATATTTCTTTATTTTCATCATATAAAGTAAAAGCATAATCGTTTGTATTTTTATTTTTTCATAGCTTTCAATTGTATGATAGATTTTCTCTGCATGTTGAAAATAGCTTATGTTATCTTCCTCTTTTAATAATATTTCTTTACATTGTAATGTTTCTTTATCAACTACTATTTTATAATTTTCCCATCTAAATTCTTCACCTTCTACTTCTTTATTTAATCCTCTATAATAAATAATAATTTCATTTTCTTTATCAAAAAGATCCGGTCTAGAACAAATATCTTTTTTTGTATAAGTCACTTTTTGCATTTTCTTTTGATAAATATCCCAAATTAGAATATATTTTCGATAAGATACTGTTAAATAAACTATTTTTTGATCTTGAGAAACATTCAAAAAACAAACATCGATTCTTTTAAATCGATCTATTAAATGATGTTTATAATCATAAACATCATAGGTATTATTATTTCTTATTAAATAAATATCATCAAAATAATTATTAAGATATTTTCTAATTGATGTATATTCCATTGTCTTCTCCTTTTATTCAAGTATAAATTTCTATTAAATCTTTATTAAAACCTATTATATCATAGATAACATCGAATTTTGTTATTTGATTATTGAATCTAAAACTATTTTATTACAAATTTATTTGATTCTAAGTATGAAAAATAGTTTCTGTCATCATTACTAGCATCGTCAATCAAAATAAAAAAGTATAGAAAATATTTTTTGTATGTTAAAAGGAACCGTAATTTCGGTTCCTTCATTTTTTATTAAAACCAACCCATTTTTTCACAGATATTATAAATACCATCATCAACATTTTTATCTGTAATGTAAGTTGCTTTTTCTTTTAAGGCATCACAGGCATTTCCCATAGCGACACCTGTCCATAAATCTTTATCAAACATATCAAGATCGTTATAGTCATCACCAAAGACAACGACATCTTGAATAGGTGCTTGGAGTATTTCCATCATTTTGAAAATACCGCCTTTTTTATTATCTGGTTGAAACATTAAATATTCTTTTTCAAAACGTAATGAACCTAATTGATCTTTGTTTTGAAAAGAGGCTTCTTCTTTTTCATCTAAAGCAAGATAGATTTTATAAAAGTTTTCTACTTGTGTATAATCAAAATCTCGATCTAAGATATAAGTTGTTGGTTCTTTACGATAACCTACTTGTTGAATAAATAAATCATTTTCACCATAGACTTCTTGACTATCGTTGATTGCTACTAAATAACCAATCCCTTTTTCTTTGGCTTCTTGAATAATTTTTAAGGCTCCTTGTTTATCTAAGGGGATGTTTTCTTTTAAAATACCATCTAATACAATTCCATTGCCCCCATTACAGACCATATTTTCAAAATTGAATTCTTTTCTTGTTTTTTCTGCTTTATAATGGGCTCTTCCTGTATTTAAACAAACAAAATGACCTGCTTGTTTAAGTTTTTCTAAAGCAACTTTCGCACTTGGGACAATTTGATGTGTTTTTAAATCAGTCAATGTTCCATCAATATCAAAGAAAAAATATTTTTTCATACTATTTTAAATCCTTTACTCCTGTTTCTAACATTTCCATTTGTAGAATTGTTTGCCATGGTTGAATCACTTGTTCCTTACCATTTACAATACTATCATAGATACCATCATACACACGTGCATAGTCGCCGTCAACTGTTGGTACTTTTTCTTCATGATAAATACCTTCATCATCATAATAAATAAGGGTTCCATAATGTTCTGGTAAATCTTTTCCAAAATCACTATTGGTTGGCATATGAAAAAGCTTTAAATGTTCTTCTTGACGATCTTTACTATATTTTTCAAACATTCCCTTTTTACCATAAACGATAAAAGAAGGTCTTGATTTTACTCTAAAGTAACTTGATTTAACAGATACTTTTAATGTTCCATAATAAAGATCAAGATCAAAATAATCATTCATACGACCTGTTCCTAAAAGTTGTCTTACATCATAATGAATATCATCTGGTTTTCCAAAATAAGAAATGACTTGATCTAAAGTATGACAACCATGTCCATATAAATAAGACATTGCTGGAACAAAATGATTGACACTTTCAGGTATTTCAGGACGATAGTAATCAAAGTGCATTTCTAATTCTAGTAAATCTCCTAATTTTCCTGATTCAATGACTTTTTGTACAGTTAAAAAATCACTATCATATCTTCTGTTTTGATAAGCTGAACAATAAAGACCTTTTTCTTTTGCAAGTGCAAAGATTTCTTTAGCTTGTTGACTATTTTCCATAAAAGGCTTTTCACATAAACAATGTTTATTATGTTCAAGTGCTTTTTTAGTATATTCATAATGATAATGATGTCCTGTACATACAACCACCATATCAATTTCATCATCTAAGAAAATATCATCTTGATTTTCAGTATACTTAACTCCTTCAATTTTATCCCATACATCATGATGAATACGTGGATTATAAATAGTTTTAACAATAAACTTATCTGGTCTTTGCATTACAAATGGTAAATGATAACGGTTCGTACTTTTTCCATTTCCAATATATCCTAATACAATTTTATTATTTATCATTGTCAAACACGATCCCTTCTTGCATTCTTCCTTCTTCCATTAATTTAGAAATCAATAATGAAAGTTCTAACATTTCTTTTTGTTTTTTAACATCATTTTCTTCCATCATTCTCATAAATTCTTTAAATTCATAAATTAAACGATGTTTCTTTTCAAAAGATTTTACTTCACTTGTTCCATCGTTATAACAGATCTCATATTCAGTCATTTGACTTAATGGACTTTTAACAACGATCGCTCCTAAATTTCCTTGAATCGTATTCATTAAAGGTGCTTTACAATCTTTAGCCCCAATACATAACGCTTTAAAATGTTCAAAATCAAATATCATCATCCCACTTGTATCAATATTTCTTTCAATATTTGCCATATATTTATGATAAACAGGTTTCCCAAATAAATCGATCAAAGCATGAATATTATAAACATTTAAATCCATTAAAGCCCCACCTGCTTTATGATAGTCAAAGGCTGGTAAAATGTTTCCTTCTTTAAAAGCATTATATCTAGAAGAATATTGAGAATAGTTAAAAGAAACGATTTTGATATCTCCTAATTTCTTTAAATCTTCTTTCAATGAAAGAAAAGCGGGTGTGTAATGTAAATTCATAGCTTCAAAAATCATAAGATTCTTTTTATTAGCTGTTTCAATTAAATCTTCTAATTCTTTACTATTAGCTGTAATTGGTTTTTCAATAATGACATGTTTACCATTTTCTAAAGCTTTTTTTGAAAATTCATAATGTAAATGATTAGGTAAAGCACAATAGATGGTATCAACATCACTATGAAGTAATTCATCATAATCTGTATAGACTTTATCTAAATGATATTTTTCCATTAGTTCTAAGGCTTGTGGTTTTGATCTTTCTGTTGAAAAAAGATATGTTTTTTCAATACCAAGTTCATGATACATGGTAAGAACATCTTTAACGATCATTCCTGTTCCCAAAATTCCTAGTTTCATTATTTTGCTTCCTCTCTTATTCTTTCAATTGTTTCTTGTAATTTCTTTGAATCTTGTAATGTATGAGTTGATTGATCATGATCAATCAAGGCTTGTATTTCTAAAGTCATGTCATCTCCTTCAATTGGATATGTTTTTTGAATGACTTCATTTTCTAAATGAATCGTGTAATCAACTACACGGTTAAACATTGGAACATAAATTTCTCCCTTTTCTCCTTTAATTAAAGCATAACGTTCTTTGTTGTAATTAATTGAACCTTCTACTTTTCCTTGAACTTCATTTTCAAAATTTAAAGTCGCTTTAAAATTCATTTCAATCTCATTTTCTTTTTCAATATGAGATTCCACACTTTCAATCGGTGCATCTACTAAACCAAGGACAAAACCAACGACATAACTTCCAACATCATTTAAAGCACCACCTTGTTTTGGATCAAACAAGTAAGAATCCTTTCTAAGTTGTGTGCCATCAAAACAAAAGTTTGCTTCAATTGATTTTAGCTTTCCAATCAACTTTAAATCTTCTTTTAAATGATCAAAGCCATTATTAAACTTTGTTTTAAAAGCCTCTAAACAATAGCCTTGATATTCTTTAACATAGTGATTGATTTCATCAATATCTTCACTTTTTAAAACAAGTGGTTTTTCACATAAAACCGCTTTATGATGTTTAATGGCTTCTATAATCCATTTTTTATGTTCATAATGAGGAACGGCAATATAAACGGCCTCAATATCATTATCTTTTAATAAATCTTCATAATCACGATAAAGTTTGACTAAAGGATGACTTTGTAAGTAACTATCCTTTTCATCTAAAGAATGGGAAGCAATTGCATGCACTCTTCCACCACTTGTATACGTAATACTTTTTACAAATTTACGTGCTATGTTTCCATAGCCTATAATTCCAAAATTCATTTTTCTACCTCCAATAACGCTATTGCTTCTGCAATATCATTAACACAATAATGTACTTGTTTTTGTATTTCTTGAGGGGATGTTTTAAAAGTAAAGGCTGTATCTACGACTTTTAACATTGGTAAATCATTATACGAATCCCCTATTCCTGCCATCTTTTCTAATTGGTAATACTCTTTAATCATTTTAATTCCTGTTCCTTTTGAACATCCTTTTCTTACAATATCAATTGAATTTCTATTTTGAAATCCTTCTACTTCTTGATATTTTTGATTGATTTCAAGACATGCTTTCTTGGTTGTTTTATCATCTTTAAAAACAAGAGATATTCCATAAAAAGTTTCATGTTCCACTTCTTTAAAGGAAGAAATGACCTTTAATTTAGGATTATAATCTTCTTTAAGGGTTGCATAAAAGACATCTGCATTTCCTGTTTGTAAGATGATTTGTGCTTTCTTTTTATATTCATTAAAGATTTGTTGAACGATTTCTTTTTTTAAAGGAAAATCATATATGATATTCAAATCTTTATCTAAGATCATTGCTCCTGAAGAAAGAATATAGAAATCTAATTTTAACTGTTTTAAATCAAACAAAGCACATCGTGGTCTTCCACTGCATACACCAAAAAGATGTTCTTTTTGATACTTTTCAATAGCCTCTTTATCTCGGCTTTTTATTTGTTGATTAAAAACAAGTGTTCCATCAATATCACTTGCTAGAGCCTTCATCTTTTAATTTCCTTAAACAATCAACAATGACTTGATGATCTTCATCATGAGCGAGTCCTGAAACAAGAATACTTCCTCTTAATTCATTTTGGATAATCAAAGGAAAACCTCCTCCACAAATAACGAGACTTTCATCATTTTCATCTGCTTGATACGTTCTATTTTCTTCATTTTCTAAATAAATGTAATAGCTACTATGTCCATATTTTTCAACTGTTTTTTGTTTACGATCAAGCCAAGTGACTCCTTTTTTACCATCCATCAAATATTGGAAAACAATATCTTCATCTAAAACAATACGGATTCTAACATTTTTTAAATGATTCTTTTCAATATGATCTACAATGATTTGTCCTAATTGATAGGCATCATGGTTATTGAATTCTTGAAAAGAAAGTTCTTTTTCTAATTGTAAGACTTCTTCTTTTGTCATCTTTTTCACCTCAATCTTGTTATAACATATCTTCTTTTTCTTTTTAAGTGATGGATTTCATTATGGAAATAAGGTTCAAAGTAAATAAAAAAAAGTTCAGTTAAACTGAACTTTTGGTTCACTTATTTTTAAGATGATAAATAAGAGCGTGTAAATTATTTAAAATGTACATAAAAGCAAGTTGAGAATAAAAGGTTGCAATCTTATTTTGTTTTTCATAGTCAGGAATAGCGATGTGATATTGACTATAAGCAACAAGCGGACTTTGAAGATTCGCAGTAATTAAGGCAGCAGGAACTTCTTTTTGATTGAGAATTTTCATACATTCTAAAAATGATGTATTTTCTCCACCATAGGAAATAAATAAAGCAAAATCTCCTGGTTGTAATTGTTTAGAGATATAGATTTCTTCGCCATATTGCGTTGCTAGGATAGGAAATAAGTTAAGCTTTGCAAGTTTATTAATAAAGTTTGCCGCTGTTATTTGACTATCGCCATAACCATAAATAAAAACTCTTTTCTTTTGTACCATCAATGTTGCAATCTTATTTAAAGTTTCAATTGATAAATGATGGTAAACTTGTTGAATGCTTTCTTGATAAAGAGAAAACATGTTTTGAATGATTTGATCACTTGTCTCATTGACTTGAAAAGGTGTTGTGTAATCTACTTGACTTACCATGTACTTATTAGCTTCAAGTTCTTGTAATAAAGCCAGTTTAAATTGACGATAACCTTGATAGCCTACTTTATGACATAGACGAATAATGGTTGCATTTGAAGTATAGCTCTTTTTTGCTAAATCATTGATTGAAAGTAAAGTTAAATCTTCTAAATGATCTAATAAATAATCAATGACTTGTTGTTCTGATTCAGTATAATGATTTTCTTTGAGTTGTTGTAATATTTTCATTATTCTTTCATTAAAATATCAAGTGCTTCTTCGACACTATCAACCACGTCATCAACAATCGATGTTAAACTTTCGGGTGATGTTGGAAAAGTAAAAGAATGATCCACAGTTTCTAACATAGGTATGTCATTATACGAATCACCAATTCCAGCAACTTCCTCTAAATGCATTAATTCTTTTAATTTTAAAATTCCTAAGCCCTTAGAACATCCTTTTTCAGTAATATCAATAAATTCTTTATTTTGATGTGCTGTTAATTCAGGAAAATGTTCTTCAATATCAAGACACACTTTTCTCGCGTTTTCATCTGTTTTTGCATTCATGGATAAACCATAAATATCTCCTTCTACTTCATCTAAAGAAGTAATGACTTGTCTAACCATTGAACCTAATTCTTCTTTTAAAAATGTATAAATTTGCATATTCGCTTGAATAAAAATATCATAATCTTTTTGATAACGATCATAAAATTCATGTAATAAATGTTTAGAAATCGTACTTTTATAAATAACTTCTCTTTCTTTATTTAATACGAGCGCTCCTGTACATAGAATATAGAAATCAAAGTCAATATAAGGCTTACAAAATTCATAGATACCTTTAAAAGGTCTTCCACTACATAAGCCAAATAAGTTTCCTGCTTTTTGAAACTCTTTGATTTTCTTTAAATCCCCTTCTTTAAATTTTTCATTAAATAATAATGTTCCATCATAATCACTTGCTAGTACTTTCATAATAATCCTCCAATGCCTTTATTGTAGTTGATTTCAGAAAAAAAGAAAATCATTTTCATCGATTTTCTTTTTTAGAAACATCTTCTTATTTTAATATCTCTTTTATTTCCTCTAGATTTTCTACAAAATAAATACCTTCTTGTTTTTCCTTAGAGGATAAATCAAAAGTAATCATCTTATCTAAAAGTTTCTTTAAATCATCATAATACCCATTTAAATTATAAAGCATACAAGGTGTCTTTAAATGTTTTAATGAGACTTTAGACATAACTTCTGTAATCTCTTCTAACGTTCCTGTTCCTCCTGGAAAAGCAATAAATGCATCTCCTAATTCAATCATTTTTGTTTTTCTTTCGCTCATATCTTGTGTCACAATTAATTGTGTTATTTCAGGATAATCAAAACCGGCATCAATGAAAAATTGTGGTTCCACACCTATAACTTTCCCCTTTGCCTTTAATACACTTTCAGCCAATTCTCCCATTAAGCCACATTTAGAACCTCCATAAACAAGAGTATGTCCATTTTCGCCAATCCACTTACCAAGTTCTCTTGATGCTAAAGTAAGGCTTTGATCATTTCCACTACTTGCCCCTAAATAAACTGTTATATTCATGAATACCTCCAAAATTTATAAATTAAATCATTTTTATTCTTTTGACTTATTATATCATTTTCTGTATAAAAAATAAGATTTTGTCTCATAATAAAGCAGGTGATTTTATGAATGAATCTTATTGGCAAAAGACAAGTCAACATCCTTGTTTTAAACAATTAAATAAAGATATAAAAACCGATATTCTTATTATTGGTGGGGGTTTATCTGGTATTTTATGTGCCTATCAATTAAAAGAAACAGGTAAAAAAATAACTGTTGTGGAAAAAGATCTTTTAGGCAGTCATACCAGTGGACATACCACGGCTAAAATTACTCTTTTACAAGGTCTTATTTATCAAAAACTTGTAAAACATTATAATATCGAAACTGCTTATTTATACTATCAAAGTCAAAAAGAAGCAATGAAAGGCATTCAAGATTTAATTAAAAAAGAAAAGATCGATTGTTGTTTTAAAGAATGTACCATGTCTTTATATACCGATGATTTAAAAAATGTCGAAAAACTTGAAAAAGAACAACATTATTTACAACTCTTTGGGGAGACTGTTTTTGATGAACAAAAACATTTAAAAACAATCAGTTTAGATCATCAATACATTTTTCATCCTTTAAAATATCTTTATAGTCTTATTGATTGTTGTAAAAAAGAAAATGTCCAATTTTATGAACACAGTCGTGTTGAAAAAATCATAAGAAGAAAAAATGATTTTCTTGTCTATGTACAAGGACATCGTATTATCTGCCAAGATCTCATTCATGCAACGCGTTACCCTTTTATTAAAAGAGGATTCTACTTTTTAAAAATGTTTCAATCTTTAGAAAGTGTTGATTTAAAACAAAGAACAGGAAATCAATGTACCCTTTCTATTGATCTTACAGAAAGCTATCGTCCTTTGAAAAATCATGCTTTAGTTATTAATTCTAAAAGCAAAGATTGGTTTGCACAAGATACGATTCCTTTAAGAGGAATTCCTTATATGGGTCGTTATAGAGAACATGAATATTTTATTTATGGTTTTCAAAAATGGGGCATGACGAATTCTTTTCTAGCTTCTAAAATTATGAAAGATCTTTATTTAAATAATGATAATGCCTATCTTTCCTTATTTTCTTGTCATTATTATTCTTTAAGCTATTCTAAAATATTTTTGAAACAAATGTTGCATCATCTTTATCTTGGTTATATCAAATTTCATTTTCATACCAAAGAAAACTTACAAAGAGAACAAGGAGGACTTATAAAAATCAATCATAAACTCTATGCTGTTTATTTAGATAAGCAAGGTATTTATCATTATTTTTCACCCTACTGTCCTCATTTAAAAGGTCTACTCTCTTTTGATGAAAAACATCAAATCTGGCATTGTCCCTGTCATCAATCTATTTTTGATTGTTATGGAAAACTTATTGAAGGACCTTGTTTAAAAGATATGAAGAAAAGATAAAAACAGCACAATGTGCTGTTTTCATTATTTCACCATTCTTTTTTTCTTAGTAAACAAGATTCCACCAAGTGATGCAAATAGAGTAAGTATTCCCATTTCTAAAGATGTTTCATCACCGGTTTTTACAGTAGTTTCTTTTGTAGTATTATTTTTTGTTTCAACAATCGTTTCTTGTGGTTTTTCCTTATTGTTTTCATTTGTCCCTATTACTTGTTCTGACTTTTTATTATCATCCACTTTTGAAGAAGGATCATCTTTTTTATCCTCAATGCCTGTAGAAGGTTCTTCTTTTTTGTCATCAACGAGTGCTGGGATGACTTTTCCTTTAACTAAAACCGTTCCACATTCAATACAGTACGTATCTCCTGTATAACCCTCTTTACCAATTTTAGCTTCTATTTGTCCTCTTATTTCTGTTTCACCCTCATGATTTTTTAAATCTAGATCACCATATTCTTCATTACAAACACTACATATTGCTTTTTGGTGACAGTTTGCTTTTCCACCTGTATGTTCTTCTACATCTTTTGTATTTCCGCATTCGCATTCGAGCCAATGTTTATTTTCATTTGATTTTACTTTATAAGCATGAGCATGTACATTATTTCCTACATTGTTTGAAAAACCAATTGAACTATCTGCAGGAACAGTAATCATTGAATCTGTATCATCAAATTCTGGAAGTGTGAAATTTCCTTCAGCCTTTTTATCTACTGTTAAAGATGAATTTGTTGCTAAACGAATTTCACCATTACCGCTAAGAGATTCAATTTTAGCATCTCCAGATATTTTCATACCACCATCATTCATCATTATATTTGAATTATTGATTTGACTAGCATCTAATGAAACATAAGTGTCTCCTAATTCTATACTTGTAAAGCCTTCTATATTTGGTAAATTATAATAATAATTACTTCTTCCAATGTTTTCAAATGATATTTGTGCTTGATTACTATAGCCTTTAATTTGAATTTTTTTACCTAAAGATGTACTTCCTGGCAATCTTTCTTTAAAAGTTAGATGATCTCCAATAATTTCACTAAAACCAAAGCTTCCACCATTATCCATAACAAAAGCATGTTCATTCGCATTTAGTTGACATAATTTTCCTTGATCAGCATTTGTAAAATTGTTGACATTTTTTATAGTAAGTGGGGCTTGTAAAGTTATACTTTCTGGAAGTTCAACATTATTTTGTCCAAAGTCAATAATCGTAGCTTTATTAGGCATAATAGAAGGCCATTCAACAATACTATCACTCATATAGATCATAAAAGGACCTTCATTACTACTTTCATTAATTCCTTTAAAAGCATCAGTTAAAGAAGCATAAGAGATAACTTGACCCTTATTATCCTTTACAACAGCCTTCGTATCTTCTACATTTTCATTAGCGAGTTTTACGGTAACTTTAGTATTTGATTTAAATTGTGATGCTACTCTTGATTTTAAATCATTATTGGGAACTAAGAAAGTAACATTTTGTGTGTCTCCAAACATTTCGGCATTTAGATTGCCCACCGTTGAAATCTTATGGGGACAATTTAAGATAAATCCACTAGGTAATCCACTAAAAGCGTATCTTGAAAATTGAAGTGGATTTAAAATTGTTATTTTTTCAATACCTGAACCAAAAAATGCAAGTGCACTATTTGTCGTTATTTGTACTGAGGCAAATTGTAATTCTTTTAATGCTTTACAATTTTCAAAAGCTCTTCTATCTATGGTTAAATAGACAGCTGTATCTTCTGTAAATTTTGCTTCTGTTAAATTAGTACAACCACTAAAACAATATTGCCCAATTTTTTTTACTGCTGTTTTTGATAAATCAATACGTGTTAATTCTGTATTTCCTTTAAATGCATTATTTTCCAATTCAGTGACATCATATTTTCCATTTGAAGTGATAAATGATGGAATTGTGATATCTCCTGTTACACTATTTCCATTTGTTAGTGTTACTTTTCCATGTGTTGAACCTGATGGAAGTGCTGTAATTGTATAAGTTATACCATTATCTTCAATTATATCTCCTACAGCTAAAGTAACATCGACTGTATTTACTTCACTACTTTCTGTTAAAACAACGTCATTTTTTATATTTGTTGTATTTTCTTGCATGGCAAAGACAATGGGACTTTGCGTACACATCATTGTCGCAATCAATACAGCCGAAGCTGCTTTTTGTTTCATTTTCATTTATTTTTGCTCCTCATATAATATTAACCTAAAGCTTTAAATTACACGCCTAGTATATCTAGACAAGAAGTTTCTAAATAGCTTAAAATGATTAATGTCATGTAAAGGTTGTGTAAATTATATTTTGATTTATGATACCCTTTTCATTCTTTCTATTATATAATAAAAATAGTATGGGAGGAAGTTTATGAAAACATATTTAACATTAGATGTTGGTGGCAGTGCCATCAAATATGCGTTAATGCAAGAAGATTTAACGATTTTAGAAAAATCAAGTGTTCCAACTCCTATGGATACCCTTGAAAACTTTATTGAAACAATTGGAAAAATCTATGATCAATATCAAGATCGAATTGATGGTATGGCCCTTTCGATGCCTGGCATCATTGATCCTGAAAGAGGCTATCAATATACCGGTGGTGCTTTACGCTATATTGATAAATTAGAAACTGTTGAAGTTTTAAAGAAACGTTGTCCAACAAATATCACTATTGGTAATGATGCCAAATGTGCTGCCAATGCAGAAATTGGTTTTGGAAATCTTCAAGATATTCAAGATGGTGCTGTCGTTATTTTAGGAACAGGAATTGGTGGATGTTTGATTAAAGATCATAAAGTTCATACAGGAAGACATTTTTCAGCGGGTGAATTTTCTTTTATTAAAACAAACAACTTAGATCCTTTTACTTGGAATCATGCTTGGTGCATGAGAAATGGTATTTCAGGTTTATTACAACGTGTTCAAGAAGCCCTTGAAACAGATAAAGAATATAGTGGCATTGAAATCTTTGAAATGGCTAATAATGGTAATGAAAAAGTCATTGCGGGAATTGATGCTTTTGCCAAAGAAGTCGCAACTCAAATCTTTAATGTACACATTATTTTTGATTGTGAAAAAGTGGCTATTGGTGGTGGTATTTCCGCTCAACCACTTCTTATTGAACTCATTAATAAAAATATAAATGAAATTTTTGATAATTTACACTTTGATGTTTATCATCCTGAAATTGTTCCATGTAAATTTAGAAACGACGCTAATTTAATTGGTGCCCTTTATCAACACATTCAAACTTTTAAATAATTTTCTCTTTGAGAAATATCTTTTTTAATAAAGAAAATCAGTGTACAATAACGTTGAGGGGTGACAATTATGCAAGTAGTATTTGTTGTTTTACATAAAACAGAACTTTTACAAAATTTACTAACAAGTTTAAAAAAAGCAGGAGTTAATGGTGGAACGATCATTGATTCCCAAGGGATGATTTCTTATATTCAAGAAAGTGATGAAAGTTATATCTTAGGTTCTTTACGACTTTTCCTTGAACAAGCACGTCCTGATAGTAAAACAATGTTTTTCATTGTCAAAGATGAACAAACTGATCTTGTTTTTGATACAATTGATAAAGCTTTGGGTGGTTTAGAAAATCATAATACAGGTATTGCCTTTGCAATGCCTATTACAAGAGTCGCAGGAGTTGTAAAATAGAAAGGACGAAAGTTCTTTTTATTTATAAAAGATGATTCATTATTTTAGTCAAACAGGGAATACCCAACTCCTTGGTGATTTCTTAAAAGATCATATCAAAGATTCAAAAACGATCTATGTTGGTTTTTGGACAGATAAAGGAAACGCCAATCAAGAAGCTTTAGATTATTTAAAAACATTGCATCATCAAAAAATCTTTCTCTTTGGGACCGCTGGTTTTGGAAAAAGTGAAGAGTATTTTGAACGTATTATCAATAAAGTTAAAGAAAACATTGATTCTACGAATGAAGTTGTAGGATATTTTATGTGTCAAGGAAAGATGCCTGAAACTGTTCTTCAACGCTATTTTGCTTTAAAAGAAAGTGGAAAAGCACCAAGAAATATTGATTTGCTTATTGAAAACTATTATGAGGCACTTAATCATCCAAATAAAGAAGATCTAGAAAATTTAAAAAAAGAAGTCCTAAAAATAAAAGACAACTGTTAGAAACTAATAGTTGTCTTTTTTCATTAATAAGTTTGCCCACCATCAACACCTAAGTTTTGAGCTGTAATGTTGTTAGAATCATCACTTGCTAGAAATAAAACAGCATTTGCAATATCTTTTGCCTCTTGTGGTCTTCCTAAAGGAATATCCTTTGTAAAAGAAGCAAAGACCTCATCTTTTTGATCTTCATGACCTACAGTAAGTTCATTTAACATGTTTTCCCATAATGGTGTACGAACAATTCCTGGTAATACACAGTTAATATTGATATTATCTTTTGCATACTCTCTAGCAAGGCAAGCTGTAAGCTCTAGAACACCTGCTTTAGTAATAGAATAAACAGATGCATTGGCTCCACCTAATTTTGCAGCGACTGATGACATATTGATAATCTTTCCATAATGTTGTTTTTGCATAACAGGTAAAACAGCTTTACATCCATAAACTGTTCCATTTAGGTTAATTTTAATCATACGATCAATGTCTTCATCTTCCATTTCGATTAATGGTAATGACTTACAAATACCCGCATTATTCACTAAAATATCAATTCTTCCCCATTGACTTTCAATAGCACTTACAAGATTTTGGAAATCATTTGCCTTAGAAACATCCACTTGATAAGCCATCACCTTTGTCCCATATTTTGATAATTCCTCTTTTGTTTGATTTGCTGTTTCAATATTCAAATCAGCAATCACAACATTTGCTTTTGCCTTAACAAACTCTAAAGCAATCGCTTTTCCAAGACCCATTGAAGCTCCTGTAATAATTACATTTTTTCCACTAAAATCATATTTAATCATTTTCTTTCACCTCTAGTGACAATTATAGAAACCTCAATCTATTTATACAATTTCATTTGCTAATAGAAATCATTAGTAAAAAGAATTGACATTAAAAAAACATTTTTATTTTTTCATTTAATTTTTTATAAACATTTTCGACCAACCATGGCTCTGTAGAAGCTTTTAAGGCTTCTTCAAAACCAAACCATTGTAATCCTTTATTTTCATCTTCTTTAATAATTAATTGTTCTTGATCATTAGCTTCCATTAAATAGGTAATATTGTAATGAAGATGACTAGATACATAAGCACCATTTTTGATATGTCCATTGACTGTTAAAATTTCAATTGAAAAGGGATCCTCTTTTAAAAATCGAACATGTTTTAAACCACTTTCTTCTTGAAATTCCTTTAAGGCCACTTTTTTAAAATCCTTTTGACCATCAACATGTCCCCCAAGCCAACACCAAGAATTATATATTTTATGATAACACATTAAAACTTTATCATGATTTTGATTTAAAACCCAACAAGAAACGGTAAAATGTCCTATTGTATTTTTACGTGTTAGAACATCATCTTGTTCAATCACTTTAAGTAAGAGCTCTTTATCTTTTTCTTCTTGTTCATTAAAAGGTTGATAATTGAATAATTGTTGTTTCATGGTTTCCTCCTTAAAAAAAACAGGTTATCCCTGTTTTTCAATATATTTTTGATAATACATCACACGAATTAAATCAAAGATCGTCATGATTTGATAGTTGAAATTAATACCATCAAATCTACCTGGTACTTGAATCGTGTCTGTTGTTAATTTCTTTCTTGCATAGGTTGGATTTTGAGTAATAAGTAAAGATGTGGTATTTTGTAATGAAAGATTTGTTCTTGTATACATAAATCCTTCTAAAGATCTTCCTGAAGAAGAAGTAAAGATGACATAGTCATTTTCATTAAAAATCATATCTTTATCATACGTATGATATTGTAAAACTGTTTTTCCAAACGAAATCAAATCAGTTTGAAACTCTACCGCAATAGACATTGGATAAAGAGCCCCTACTAGAATCACTCGTTTTGATTCATGAATTTTTGTACAGACTTCTTCTATTTTCTTTAAAAATTCTTTATTATCATTCGAAACCTTAATACGTTCAACATACGTACAAATATTTAAATTTTCCATACGTTCTTCAATTTGTTCAAGACGTACTTTTTTATGTTTATGATAAGTTTCTACAAAAGTTTCATAATCATAGAAACCTAAATATTTTAAAAAGTTTAAAATACTTTCTGGTGTTGTCTTTAGTTCACTTGCAACTTCATCTAATGAATAATCGCCAAAGTTTTGATAATGAAGGATAAAGAATACACAAAAACGATACGCATCATCAAGAAACAATGTCCCATTTAAATATTTTAAAATTCTTGAAAGTAGTATATTCATAACATCCTCCCCTTTAAATAAAATGATATTTTTTATAATACGTTACACGCATAATATCAAAGATTGTCATCAAACGATAGTTAAAGTCAATACTATCATGTCTTGAGCTGGCAACATAGATCACACGTTCATCGCCAATTTGACTCTTATATTTTTTATTTTGTGTAATGAGTAAGAATTGAGATCTGTTGATATCAAAATCTTGATGATCATGCATGAAAGCATCATACGCTCTTCCTGTTGCTGACACAAATATAACATAATCATCTTTATTAAGATCCAATTGTGTATCAAAAGAATGATATTGGAAAACAGGTTTTCCAAAAGTAATCAAATCTGTTTGGAATTCAACTGCAATAGAAATTGGATAAAGAGCTCCAATAATCACAATTCTTTTAGATGTTGAAATATCATGACAAATATGATCGAGATCTTCAATAAATTTTTCTTTATCATCACATAAATGAACTTGTTTAAAAAGATCATCCATTTTTAAACCAAGCATTCTTGAACGAATTTGATCTTGTCTTAAAATAACATCGGCATAAAGCTTATCTTGGAAAGAAGCATAATCATCAAATCCTAAATGACTTAAAAAATTCAAAATTGCTTCCTTAGAAATCTTTGATTTTTCAACGACTTCTTCTAATGTCATCTTATAAAAATCTATATAATTTTCAATAAAGAATACACAAAAACGATAATTATCATCTAAAAAAAGTGTTCCATTAAAGTATTCAAGTATTCTTGCAAGTAGTACATTTCCCATACGTACCTTTCCTTTCTATATTAAGCCTAGTTTTTCTAAGCTTAAGGCAATTCCATCTTGATCAGGATCTTTAAAAGTATCATAAGCGATATCTAAAAGCTTTTCTTTGGCTCCTTCAAAAACAATTCCTTTATTTGCTTTTTCAAGCATTTGATAATCATTCATACTATCACCAAAGGCAATTGTATCATCCATACTTGCATGATAGTATTCCATTACTCTTTCAATCGCATCTGCCTTTGTACAGTTCTTTGAAATAATTTCCCCATTAATAAAATCATCTTCAGGTTTTGAAAAAAGAACCACATTGAAATCTTTACTTAAATGAGGCACTGTATCAAGCAATGCATATTTATCATATGCAATAAAAACAATTTTAGTCACTTTATCTTTACCAGGATCATATTCAGTAATCGGTTTAAAGGCTTGATTACGTTTTTCAAAGAAACGAGCTAATTCTGGATTGGCTTGTGTATCCTTGATTTGTCTTCTTTCCATATACTCTCTGGCATAACCTGATTGAAAAAGTTCATCTTTCGTTTCAAGAGTAAAGCCAACTTGAGCATTTGAAAATAAAACAATCGCTTGTTGTAAAAGTTTACTATCTAAAAAGTTTTCATAGATATACTTACCATCAATTTGAATAAAACTTCCCGCTGCTGAAATAACACCATCAAACCCCACATCTAAAATATCTTGTGTAATCGAAACAGGCGCTCTTCCTGTACACAAGAAAGCCTTATGTCCATTTTCTCTTAATTTACAAATAGCTTCTTTATTTCTTTTTGTAATTTCTCTACTTTTTCCACGAATTGTTCCATCAATATCAAAAAATACATACTTCATTTTTCTTACCTCTTACTTCATGATTTCTTCAATCAAAATAGGTTTTTCGACAAATTCATCAACAATTGTATAGCTTTGATAAATTTCATCCAATAATTCTTGATTTAATTCATTTCTGGCATAGACAGTTAATAACGTTTCACCGATTTCTACATGATCCCCTATTTTTTTATTTAAAACAAGTCCTACAGCATGGTCGACATCTTCATCTTTTGTCATACGACCACCACCTAATTTCATTGAAACAATTCCTAAATTCTTTGCTTCTAATGATTGAACATAACCTGTTTTCTTTGAAGTTATTTCCATTATAACACTTGGTTTTTCAAATAGTTCAGGATTTTCTATATATGAAACATCGCCGCCCTGTCTTTGTACCATTTCTTTGAGTTTTTCTAAAGCTTTTCCATTAGAAATCACTTCTTGTAAAGCTTTATACGCCTCTTTTTCATCTTGATAAAGCTTTGCTTGAACAAGCATTGTACTTCCCGCTTTTAAACAAAGTTCTTCTAAATCTTGAGGTCCATTTCCTTTGAGAGTTTCAATTGCTTCAATAACTTCTAAACTATTACCAATCGCCTTTCCTAAAGGTTGTGACATGCTTGAAATGGTTGCACGTGTATCTTTATGACAATGTTTTCCAATATCAATCATGGTTTGTGCAAGCTTTTTAGCATCTTCTAATGTTTGCATAAAAGCCCCATTTCCATACTTAACATCCAATAAGATCGTGTCTGCCCCACTAGCAAGTTTTTTAGACATAATAGATGAGGCAATTAACGGAATACAAGAAACTGTTCCTGTTACATCACGCAATGCATAGATTTTTTTATCAGCGGGTACAAGGGAAGCACTTTGTCCTATGATAGCTAAACCAATATCATTGACTTGTTTGATAAAATCATCTTCTGATACATAAATATTAAAACCAGGAATCGATTCTAATTTATCAAGTGTTCCACCGGTATGTCCTAAACCTCTCCCTGACATTTTAGCTACTTTACCACCGCAAGCGGCAACAATGGGTCCTAAAACAAGTGAAGTTTTATCACCAACACCCCCAGTAGAATGTTTATCTACTTTAACGCCTTCAATTTTTGATAAATCAATAATATCCCCACTATATTCCATGGCTTGAGTAAGCATAGCTGTTTCTTTCGCACTTAGTCCTTGAAAACAGATTGCCATTAATAAAGCAGACATTTGATAATCAGGAATACTCCCCTTTACATAACCATCTATAATAAATTGAATTTGTTGCTGATTGAATTCTCCATTATTCTTTTTATATTCAATTAAATCAACCATTCTCATTGTCATTTCCCCTTTGTTTCAATCTAATCTTATTTTACTATAATTTATTTCGTTTTGAAAACACTTTCATTCTTTCGAGAGAATCTTTTCAATTGTAGAAAGAAATTCTTTCATTTTTTGAGAAGAATTTTTCTTACAGACGATGCCATAAGGTAAAAAATAGTCTTCTTTTAAAGAAATTGCTTTTAAAGAAGGATGAATATTTGTCCAACATTCAAGCGATAATAAAAAATCTTGACTTAAAGCACATTTATTAAAAGTTTCGGTATTATACGCTGGAGAAATATCTTTAATTGTAATCGATGAATAATGATTTAAAATATCACATCTTATTTGATCATTGATGGGACTATTTCCTTCTTTCATAATACGAATTGTCTGTTGATTTAAATCACTCAAGCTTAATTGATCAAAAGAAGCAAGTGGATGGTTTTTATGAACCATTAAACAAAAACGATACTTTCCTAAAGGAACAAAATGATATTGTTTTTGTTGATTGATAAGATTATAAGGTCCCACAATAAAATCATAATCTTTATCTAATAAATCTAAACGGTGTTGATCATCTTGAAAAGATTGGATCTTGAGTTGAAAACTTGGATAGTCTTTTTGAATTTGATCCCATAAATCCATAAAAGATTTACAAGGATAAAGTGTTGATGTTCCTACAATCAATTCTTTTTGATTATCAACTTGTTGAACCTCTTGTACCATATGATTTGTAATAACCTTTAATTCTTCTATTTTTTGTTTAAGAACTTCTCCTGCTTTAGTCAGTTTTATTCCTTGAGGACTTCTTATAAACAATTGTACTTTCAACAATTCTTCTAAACTATTCATTTGTTTAATAATAGCGGTATGTGTTAAATAAAGCTCTTTGGCTGCTTTGGAAAAACTCCCACATTCAACAACTTTTAAAAAAAGATCAAGTACTGGTAAATACATAAAATCCCTCCTTTAGTAGAAACTTATAGTTTCTACTATTGTATCTTTTCAAAACTTCTCTGTCAAACTAACTTCTTTTATAATAAAGGCAGGAGGAATATCAAATGAAAAAAAGAATGATTGGAAATTTAGAAGTATCTGAAGTTGCTATGGGATGTATGGGATTTTCCCATGGTTATGGAAAAGTACCCGAAGAAAGTTATAGTATTGAAGCTATTCAAGAAGCTTATCAATTTGGCTGTACTTTTTTTGATACAGCCGAAGCTTATGGACGTGAAATGTTTTATGAAGGACATAATGAACAAATTGTCGATAAAGCTGTCAAGGACTTTAGAAAAGACATTGTCCTTGCCACAAAATTACATATTCATAATGAAGAACTAAATCAAGGAGAAACGGTTGAAGACATTATTCGTCGTCATTTAAAGAAATCTTTAGAAAATCTTCAAACAGATTATGTAGATCTTTATTATCTTCATCGTATTAATGAAAATATTGAAATTGAAGAAGTGGCTCAAGTTATGGGAAAATTAATTGACGAGGGGCTCATTAAAGGCTGGGGACTTTCTCAAGTAGGCGTTGAAATACTTGATTGTGCCCATCAAGTCACTCCGGTAAGTGCTGTACAAAATCTTTATTCGATGATGGAAAGAGATTGTGAAAAAGAAGTTATTCCTTATTGTTTAAAACATCATATTGGTGTTGTCCCATTTTCACCAATTGCGAGTGGTTTTCTATCAGGAAAAGTCACGACGGAAACAAAATTTGAAGGGGATGATGTTCGTCAATGGGTTCCTCAATTATCAAAAGAAAACATTGAACGTAATCAGCCTTTATTAGAAATGATCCATGAACTTGCCTTAAAGAAAAATGCAACAAACGCCCAAATTTCTTTAGCATGGATGTTGCATAAATATCCAAATGTTGTTCCTATTCCTGGTTCAAAAAATAAAGAAAGAATTTTAGAGAACTTAAAAGCTTGTCAAATTAGTTTTACTAAAAAAGAATTTGATGATTTAGAAGAAGCTTTAAATAAAATTGAAATCTATGGACATCGTGGTATTGAAGAAAGTCAAAATAAGTCTTTTAGTGCCAATTGGCGAAAAAAATAATTTTTGATAAAATATACTTGGAGGTGGATTTATGAAAATCTTAGTATGTGCCCCATTACAAGAGGTAGAAAGTAAAAAAATCCAAGAATATTTTATAAATGATACAGTTCTTATTAAAAGAAGACCCACTCAAGAAGATATTGATCAAGTCGATGTGATTGTTGGAAATCCCCATCTTGATTTAAATTTAAATCAAGAACATTTACAAGCTATTTTACTTAATAGCGCAGGTAGTGATCAATATATTAAAGAAGGTATTTTAAATAAAAACACAAAACTTACCAATGCCAGTGGAAGTTATGGGATTGCCATTAGTGAACATGTTATCGGTATGATGATTACCTTCTGTAAGAACTTAAAAACGTATGCTTTACAAATGAAAGAAGGCAATTGGAATCCAACAAATCAAGGAAAAGAAATTTATCATAGTCGTGTTTGTATTGTTGGATATGGTGATATTGGCTATGAAATTGCGAAAAGATTGAAAGCTTTTGATTGTCATATTACCGCTATTAAAAGAAGAGTTCAAAAGGATCTTCCTTATGTTGATGAAGTCGCAACAATCAATGATTTAGATATGATTTTACCACAAAGTGATTTTGTCATCTTATCCTTACCGCAAAGTAAAGAAACCATTCATCTTTTTAATTCAGATAAATTATTAAAGATGAAAAAAGATGCTGTTTTAATCAATGTCGGTCGTGGAAGTGCCGTCTGTAGTGAAGATTTAATTGAAATATTAAATCAAGGACATCTTTATGGTGTAGGTTTAGATGTTGTCGAAGAAGAACCTTTACCTGCAACTTCTCCTTTATGGAACTATGAACGTGTTTTAATTACCCCTCATAGTTCAGGTGGTTTCGTTTGGCAAAGTGTTCGTAATTATTATACAGATCTTGTTATTAGAAATATTGAACATTTAAAGAATCATGAAACTTTAGAAAATGAAGTTGATTTCCAAACGGGTTATCGAAAAGTTGTTACATACAAAAAATAGCGCCTCAGCGCTATTTTTATTATTCAAATTTTTGATCAACTTCAAAGATATTATGCCCGTTAAGATAATCTTTTACCAGCATACGTTTTTTACCTTCTAATTGGAATTCAGTAATAATATAAACACCATCTTGCACCTTCACCCCAATAGCATCTTTAAAAATCTTCACGATTGTTCCAGGTGCTTGATGTGCATGATGTGTCATTGCATTTGGACAATTATGTACAAGTCCTTGATAAATTTTTACCGTTTTTCCTTGATACGTTGTATAAGCTCCAGGCCAAGGATTTAATCCTCTTACATGGTTATAAACCTCGATAGCTGGTCTATTGAAATCGATTTTTTCTTGTTCTCTTGAAATAACAGGAGAGTATGTTACTTTTGATTCATCTTGAGGAATTGATTCATTTGTTCCTTCAATAATCGCAGGCATTGCTTCAATAAGTGCTTCAGCGCCTAAAGTCGATAAACGATCATAAAGTTCTCCGACAGTTTCATCATGAGAAATAGGTGTTTCTTTTTGATAAATGATATTTCCTGCATCCATCTTTTTAACCATATACATGATTGTCACTCCTGTTTTTTCATCGCCATTTAAGATAGCATAGTGAACAGGTGCTCCACCACGATATTTAGGAAGTAAAGAAGCATGAACATTAATACAACCAAGACGTGGACAATCTAAAACTTCTTGAGGAATCATTTGTCCATAAGCCGCTGTAATAATTAAATCAGGTTGCATATCTAAAATAGCTTGATAATCTTCTTTAATACGTTGTGGTTGAAATACCGGTATATCATGTTCTAAGGCCACCACTTTGACCTCTGGCATTTTAAGTTCTTTTTTTCTTCCAACACGACGGTCTGGTTGTGAAACAACTTGGACGATGTTGTAATCGTGTTGAATTAAGTTTTTTAAAACAGCTTCTGAGAAAGTTGCTGTTCCCATAAATACGATCTTTAATTGATTCATTTTTTTCACATCCTTCTATAAGATATTACTAATAAATTGCGAGATAAGCAAGACAATTGTTTGAATTATTTGGATACATATTTCACTGATTTTTTTGACAATTAATGAAAGGGTATTATCTTGCAGATCATCATAACTTCCTTCATCTGATTTTATTTCTTTTTGTTTTTTGACATCTTGTTCAAAAGCAACAATATTTTTAGAAACCATTTCATTTTGAATATAATGATTATTAAGTAAACCATTCATGCCAAAAAGTAAAAGGCCAACCATCGTTAAATCAATAATAAGTTCTTTCATTGTAAGTACTCCTTAATTACTTGTGACATCACTTCAATTGTATTTTGAACTTCTTCTTTGGTATTACTTTGACCACCAAATTCAATTAAGACCGTATGATCACAAATTCCTTGATTATAATGATTCTTCTTTACCATAATTCCTTTTGATAACCCCGGAACTTTTTCATTTGCCTTATTTGAAAGCTCGGTCGATAACTGATTGACCATATCAAATTTTCCACTACTTCTTCCTACCACAAATAAAATCTTTGCATAGCTTTTTTGATTGTAAACCAATGTTGAATATTTTTTATCAAGACTATCTCGATGAAAGTCAATAACTAAATCATAATTACCATTTTCTCTTAGAGTATTTTCTAAATACATCTTAGAAACCACATAAGATTGATTATAAGCAATTCGATGTACATTTTTATAGTTTTCAAAATCATTTTGTTCCACATCACAAAAGTATCCTTCTTTTGTTAAACATTCTTTTAAATAACTCGCTCCATCTCTTACATTGTAACCTACATACTGTTCTCCTTGATGGGTATTATAAAGATGAATCTTTTTATTAGAAGTAACGGGAATACTTGCAGGTAAGGCTTCTGCAGTCGAAATTGCTTTAAAAAGTTTAACGTTTTGATGACTGTACGAAGGTAAATAAAAGATCATTAAAACAATGATCATAAGTTTGAAAATAATTTGAATAGATACTTTTATTTTCATAGGCGCTCTCCTTGTATTTATTCAAATATATGAAATAAATCAAGAATTATACCTTAAGTCATTTAAAGCTTTTGAAAGAATAGCACTTACTTTTTCTACTGTTTCATCAATTTGTTTATCTGACATCACAAAATTACGATCAACTGGTGTCAGTATTTCATAAAGCAGCGATTCTAATTCTTCTTGTTCAAGACTCCCTACATGTCCTAATAAATACTGTTGTTGACTTGCAGAAAGTTCTCCTTCATATTTTTCTCTTTTACCCATCTTTAATTTATTTTTTATATCTAAAGCATCCCCAAAGTAATCTTTCATTAATTGAAAAACATCTCTTACAATGGAGCTGGCATAGATAACCGTAGGAACACCAATGGCGATGACAGGACATCCTAAGGTTTCTTCTTGAATAGCTTGACGATGGTTGCCAATACCACTACCTGGATGGATTCCCACATTATTGATTTGAATTACATGTCCTAGTTTTTGATAATCTCTTGCACATAAAGCATCAATAGCAATCACTAAATCAATTTGAAATTGGTCGACCATTGTCTGAATCACTTCGACCGTTTCAACCCCAGTTTGATACATCACACCTGGTGTCAATGACAAAATATCATAATAATGATTTTCTAACTTAAGACCATCATCTAAATAATGAGTGACTCGAATATCTCTTAAGGTACGAGGTCCAATAGCATCACTGGTTAAATAGGGATTTCCTAGTCCAATAATTAAAATACGGGGATAATCATTTTGATCAATCATTTCTTTTAAAAGTCGTGTGATATGTTGACTCATTGACATAAAAGATTCTTTAAAAGAAATCTCGATATACTTTCCTTTTTTTAAATAATCTGTATCTTCTAAAAATTCATAGGTTTCTATTGAAAAATCATCCATTTTTTCAATAGAACGCTTATAATGTTTTCCTTCCTTTAATAATTCTAAAGATTCTTTTGCTAAATCACTATGTGTATTATACTTATTCATATTCTCACCTTAAAAATTATTCCCTTATTTCCAACAAATTACACAAAATTGTTGCAATTGCATAATTTTTTATATAAACTTTGTTTAGAGATAAATACAGTTTATTTCGAGTGTTTCAAATTTTCGCTTTAGAATTTGAAGCACTTTTTTTGTTAAGGAGGGGCATTATGAAAATCTACAAACAACTATTTTTATTCTTTTTACCGATTTTAATAGGAACTATTGTCCAACAGCTCTATTCAACCGTTGATACGATGATCGTAGGACAATTTGTAGGAAAATTAGCCCTTGCGAGTATTGGAGGTTCTGTAGCCATTATTACAGAAATCATTATTACCTTTTTTAATGGACTTGCTGGTGGTGCTTCGGTCGTCATTGCACATGCTTTTGGTGAAGATAATTCAACAAAACTTCATTCAAGTATCTTAAATGCTTATTTATTTTCTTTCATAATTGGGGTACTTTTATCTTTCTTTGGTTTTATTTTTACGCCTCAGTTACTTATTTTAATGAATACCCCAAATAAAATGCTTGCTGGTTCTATTCTTTATTTGAGAGTTTATTTTTTAGGAATGATTTTTATTTTAATTTATAATATGGGAGCTTCTGCCTTGCGTGCTCTTGGTGATTCGCTCCACCCTTTTATTTATCTTCTGGTTTGTAGTGTTATAAATATCATTTTAGATTTAATCTTTGTTTGTATTTTTAATCTTGCCATCTTTGGTGTTGCTTTTGCGACAGTAATAGCACAAGCCATCAGTGCTTGTTTAATCACTTATACTTTAAATAAACATGTTCATTTTTTAAAAAGAAAACATCTTTTAAATTTGGATTATGCTATTTTAAAAAGAGAACTCATTATTGGTATTCCTGGAGCTTTACAAGCATGTGCTTATGGAATTTCTAACATTATTTTACAAATCGCTATTAATAGTTTTGGTACAAATTGTATTGCTGGATGGGCTATTTATGGAAAATTGGATATGATTTTTTGGGCAGCAGCAAGTGCTCTAGGAACAACAGTAACTACCTTTGTCGGTCAAAATTATGGAGCTAATAATAAAAGACAAATATTTAAAATTATTCGTATTAACACATATCTTTCTTATTTACTTTGTGGTTTGATCTTACTTATTTTGTTTATTTTTTGTGAACCTCTTTATCAGCTTTTTACAAAAGATCAAAAAGTTATTTCAATTGCTACCTATATGTTAAGATTTTTAGCGCCTAGTTATTTAATAAGTATCTTATTAGAAAATCTAAGTGGTGGCTTACGTGGTCTAGGTGATGTTTTCTATCCAACTATTTTTACTTTTGGTAGTATCTTTTTAATACGTTTACCTTGGTTATTACTTACGAATAAATATCACACCCTTTCACATTTATTAATTAGTTATCCGTTAGCATGGGCTTTTACAATTATCCTTTTAATACCTTATTATTTTTATCGAAAGAAAAAATTCCTACATTCTTAAATACTTTCCAACAAATTACACAAAATTGTTGCAATTGCTTGACTTTTTATATATAATGAAATGGCAAATTGCAAAGCGAGGTGAAAGATCATGGCAAATATGAAACAACAAATTAAACGTTATAAAAACGATAACAAAAAAAGAGCTAAAAACGCTTCTTATAAATCAGCTTTAAAAACTGCAATCAAAAACGTAAGAGCTGAAGTTGAAGCTGGAAATAAAGAAGCTGCTGAAAAAGCATTAGTAATCGCTTCTAGTAAATTAGATTCTTATGTAAACAAAGGAATCCATCATAAAAACTACGCTATTAGACAAAAATCTAAATTAGCTAAATTAGTTAACTCAATCTAATCATTGAAACCAGACAAATGTCTGGTTTTTTTGTTTATTCTTATTTTTCTTGCTTATAATGTTAATAGACTTTGAAATAAAATAAGAGTAAAATATTTTTACATTATAAGGAGAGATATCTATGGAAAGAAAAGATATAGAAGAAAAATATACGTGGGATCTTTCTAAAATCTATCAAGATCCTCAAGAGTTTTATCATGATATAGAAGTCAGTCAACAATTACTTGATGAACTCACTTCGTTTCAAGGAAAGCTTACCGAAAGCATTGAAACCCTTTTACGCTTTTTATCAAAGCGTGATGAAATGTCCATGCTGGTAAGTAAAGCTTATTGCTTTGCACATTTAAACTGTGATGTAGAACCCAAAAATCAAGAATATCAAAAAATGTTAGCGACAGTCATGTCACTCATTCAACAATCAAGTGTCAAACTTGTTTTTGTAGATAATGAAATTGTGGAAAATGATGAAAAAGTAAAAGAATATTTAAAAGATGAACGTTTGAAATCTTATCGTTATTCTATAGAAAATGCTTTAGCGTTTAAACCTCATTTATTAGATAAAGAACAAGAAGAATTGGTCGCAAAAGTAGACAATATCTCTGAACTTGCAGAACAAGTATTTGATTCTTTACGTTTGGAGTTTGAAGATGTTGAAGTAAATGGACAAAAGAAAACATTAAATCAAGCAACACTTAATGAATTTTTAAAGAATAAAAATAGAGAAGTCAGAAAACAAGCATATCATCATTTCTTTAAAGAATATCAACGTTTTGAAAATACTTTTGCCTCAACACTTTCAGGGGTTATGAAAAAAGATGCTTTTTATAGTGATATTCGTCATTTTGATTCACCCCTTGCTGCGAGTGTTTTTAATGATGATGTTCCTACTGATTTATTCTTTAAGATTTTAGATAAGGCCAATAATGAATATCGTTATTTATTCCATCGTTATAATCATTTAAAGAAAGAACTACTAGGTCTTGATGAAATTTATAATTATGATTTATCAGTCCCTCTTGTAAAAAGTGTTTCTAAGAAATTTACGATTGAAGAATGTTTTGACATCATCAATCAAGCTTTAGCACCTTTTGGTAAAGATTATTTAGCTATTATCAATCGTGCTAAAGAGGAAAGATGGATTGACTACTACCCTACTACTGGTAAACGTGGTGGTGCTTATAGTAGTGGAAGTTACTTAACACTACCTTATATTTTAATGAACTTCATTGGCGATTATAATTCTTTATCAACCATGATCCATGAATTAGGTCATAGTGTGCATACGTATTTATCAAGCCACAATCAAGACTATATTAATAGTAATTATCGTATCTTTGTCGCTGAAGTCGCTTCAACAGTTAATGAAACTTTACTTATTAACTATATGATAGATCATGCGTCATCAAAAGAAGAAAAAGCTTATTATATTTATGAACAATTAGAAAATTGTGTTGGTCTTATTTTTAGACAACCAATGTTTGCGGACTTTGAACATCGTCTTCATGAAATGGCAAAAAATAATGAACCAATGTCATCAAAAATCATGACAGATCTTTATGCAAAATTAAATCAAGAATACTTTGGTGAAGATGTAAAAATGGATGAACTTGTGGGTTGGTCTTGTTATTATGTTCCTCATTTCTATTATGATTATTATGTTTATAAATACACTTTAGGAATGACGGTTGCTTTAGCTATCGTTAAACGTATTTTAAATGGTGACAGACAACAAGTAGAACGTTATTTGAACTTCTTAAAATCTGGTGGAAAAGAATCTCCTGTTGACTTATTAAGTCATGCGGGCGTTGACCCTTTAGATGATGCTATTTATGATGATGCTTTCCATTATTTTGAAGATTTGTTAAATGAATTTGAAAAGCTGGTAAAATAATTTATAATAGTATTAGGTGATAAAAATGAAAAGAGAACAAACAAGAGCGTTCCAAGTTGGAAATCTTACATTAGGTGGGAATAATCATGTCATTATTCAATCAATGACAAATACCAAAACAAAAAATGTAGAAGCAACTGTTAAACAAATTCAAGAATTAGAAGATGCTGGCTGTGAAATGGTTAGAATGGCTGTCTTTGATAAAGAAGATGCTTATGCGATTGCGGATATTAAAAAACAAGTGCATATTCCTTTAGTTGCCGATATTCATTTTGACTATCGTTTAGCTTTAATCGCAATTGAATCAGGAATTGATAAGATTCGTATTAATCCTGGAAATATTGGAAGCATCGAAAAAGTTAAAGCGGTCGTTGAATCTTGTAAAGAACATCATATTCCTATTCGTATTGGGGTCAATGGTGGTTCTTTAGAAAAAGAAATCCTTGAAAAATATGGTCGTCCTACTGCTAAAGGGATGATAGAAAGTGCCAAAAAACATATTGATATCCTAGAAAGTTTAGATTTCCATGATTATTGTATTTCTTTAAAATCTTCTGATACAATGCTCACAATCGAAGCTTATACCCTAGCAAGTGAAACTTTTGATTGTCCGCTTCATTTAGGGGTTACCGAAGCAGGAACAAAGCTTGGTGGTACAATTAAATCTTCTTTAGGTATTGGTACTTTATTGTATCAAGGAATTGGGAATACAATTCGTGTTTCTTTAAGTGATCATCCTGTTGAAGAAATTAAAGTCGCAAAAACATTACTTAAAGAACTAGGATTAATTGAAAATGTGCCAACCCTTGTTTCTTGTCCAACCTGTGGAAGAATCCAATATGATTTAATTCCTGTCGCTAAAGAAATTGAAGATTTCTTAAATAATATTCATCAAGATATTACTGTTGCCATTATGGGTTGTGCGGTCAATGGTCCTGGTGAAGCAAAAAATGCTGATATTGGTATTGCCGGTGGGGTTAAAGAAGGATTATTGATTAAAAAGGGAAAAATTGTTAAAAAAGTAAAACAAGAAGATATGGTTCAAACGCTCAAAGATGAAATTTTAAAGATGGTTAATTCATAATAACCATCTTTTTTTCATATATATAACTATGGAGGCGTAAAACTATGGAAAAATTATTCATTGAACATTTTTTATCGTATGAAGATTTTAGAAGCAATAAAGAAATACAAGCGTTAGAGCTAAATGAAGAAGATTTGAAAGTGATCTATCAAGTGATTGATCAAAACCGTTTTTTACTCTGTAGTGAACATTATTTACCTATTCTATTTCAATCAATTATGAAAAAAACTAGTGTTTCTACTAGTTTAAAATTGAAATCTTTGTTTCAAAATCATCATTCAATATTTCTAAATTCTTGATTTTTTAACATATCTATTTCTTCTTTATAAGGAGCTTTACCATCAATATAAGGTGTTTCTAAAATCTTAGGAACATCTTTTATTCTTTCATTATGAGCAATCCCATTTAAAATATCAAAACCAATCTCACCTAAACCAAGATTTGCATGTCGATCTTTATGTGCTCCTTGAACATTTTTAGAATCATTTAAATGAACAACAAGTAAACGATCCAAACCAATAATACGATCAAATTCATCTAAGATTGCATCAAAATCTGATAAATCATAACCGGCATCATGAATATGACAAGTATCTAAACAAACACCTAATTTTTCCGGATAATCACAATGAGATATCAAGTATTGGATTTCTTCAAAAGTCTTTCCTAACTCGCTACCTTTTCCTGCCATTGTTTCTAAAGCAATCTTCCCTTGATAAGGAGTGTCCTTTAAAACTTCATTTAAACCTTTGATGATTTGTTGAAGTCCTACTTCTTCTCCAGCTTTTACATGACTTCCTGGATGTAAAACAAGAATCGATGTACCAATATCTTGACATCTTTGAAGTTCTTGTTTTAAGAAGTTGACTGCTAATTCAAAAGTTTCTTCTTTAACCGTATTAGCAAGATTAATGATATAAGGGGCATGAACGACTACATTTTTTAAATCAATGTTGTTTTTTTTCATTAAAGCTTTTGCTTCTTCTACCTTTAATTCACTAATTGCTTTTCTTCTCGTATTTTGAGGAGCTCCTGTATAAAACATAAACGTATTAGCGCCATAAGATAAAGCTTCTTTAACAGAACCTAAAAGCATGTCTTTTCCAGACATAGAGACATGACTACCAATTATCATTGCCTTCCTCCATACGTTTTGCGATTTGTGCTTGACGGGCACGTTCTTTCTTTTGACGACGGATATCTTCACGAATCATCGCACGTTTTTGTTTACGTACAACTTGTTCAACTTGATATTTACGTTTCTTTTTATATCCTGGTTTTACTTTTTTAGGTTTACGGATAATCATTTGAACTTGTTTTTCAAGTTCAGTTTGTTGACGGATACGTTTTTTACGTTTTTCTCTTTGTCCTAAATCCACAAATTGTCCGTTTTTAAGTTGCATATTCTTAAATTCAATACCTTTTCTTTCAAGAATCGCAATATTTTTTTCATCCGTTGTATCATACATACTATAACAGATTCCTGTATAGTTTCCACGACCTGAACGTCCACTACGATGAATATAGAAATCAGGTTCTGTTGGAAATTGCATATTAATGACATGAGAAACACCATCAATATCAATTCCACGGGCAGCGATATCTGTCGCAACAATGTATTGATATTCATTGTTGTTGATTTGTCGCATCATTTTCTTTCTTTCACGTGGTTCTAAATCTCCATGGATTTCTCCAACTTTATAACCATCTTCTCTTAATTGACGGGTAATCTTTGATACTTCTGTTCTTTTATTCGCAAAAATAATACAAATATAAGGATCAATTGTTGCCATGATTTTCTTTAAAACATCATAACGATCTTGATGTTTTGTTGCGAGTAAAATATGTTCAACATTCGCTGTTGTCGCAAGTTTACTATCAATTTCAATAGTAACTGGGCTTTGCATATATTTCTTTAAAAACGGTCTTAAATTTTGGGGAATTGTTGCTGAGAAAACCATCATTTGTAGATCATCAGCCATTTTACCTGCCACCGCATCAATATCTTCTAAATAACCAAATTCTAATGTCATATCTGCTTCATCGACTACAAACGTTTTAGCTGTGGTAATTTGTAAAGCTTGAGCATCTAAAGATAAATCTTTAATACGTCCTGGTGTTCCAATAACGACATGTGGTTGTGTTGAAAGTTTATTAACAGCTCTTTGACGATCACTTCCTCCAACAATTAATGAAACACGTAATTCTGGTAAATATTTTGTAAATACTTTAGCGTTATTAAATAATTGAGAAGCAAGTTCTCTTGTTGGCGCAGTAATCACCGCTTGCACACAATCTTTATTGACATCAATACGAGACATGATTGGTAATAAAAAGGCATGTGATTTACCTGTCCCTGTTTGTGAAATCCCGATAATATCTCTATTTTTTAATACAAGGGGAATGACTTTTTCTTGTATTGGGGTTGGCTTTTGAAAACCTAACTCTTTAATTACTTCATTACAATAATCTTGTAATTTAAAATCTTGAAAAGTTGCCATAAAATCCTCCTTTTTTTCTTTTTTAGTCACGTTATTATACCACATTTTTGATACATTTCAACAAATATTATGGATGGATTTTTATAATTATTCTATAATACTCTTACTGGAGGTGATTGGATGATTTTAAATACAGGTAATCGCACAGATATTCCTGCCTTTTTTAGTGATTGGTTTTTTAATCGTATTCAAGAAGGCTACGTCTGTGTTCGTAATCCCTATTTCCCTAGTCAAGTCACAAAATATCGTTTAGATCCCCAAGTTATTGATATCATTTGTTTTTGTACAAAAAATCCAAAACCCATGCTTTCACGTCTTGATTTAATTAAAGACTATAAACAATTTTGGTTTGTAACGATTACCCCTTATAATCAAACGATTGAACCTTATGTACCTAATAAAAATGAAATCATTCGTAGTTTCATTGATCTTTCTAAAAAAGTAGGAAGTCATTGCATTGGATGGCGTTATGATCCTATCTTTTTAAATGATTATTATACCATCGACTATCATCTTCACATTTTTGAAAAGATGTGTCAAAAACTATCAGGTTATACGCATCAATGTGTCATTAGTTTTATTGATCTTTATCAAAAAACAAAAAAGAATTTTAAAGAAGTTCAAGAAGTAAGTCAAAAAGATCAAATTTATCTTTGTCAAAAATTTGTAGAAATTGGAAAAAGATATCAAATTGAAATCTATACATGTCATGAAAATGAATCTTTAAAAACAACGGGTATCAATACAAGTGGTTGTATGAATCAACAAATTATTGAAAGAGCAATAGGTCATTCATTAAAACTTCCTAAAATAAATGAAGCAAGACAAGGATGTGCTTGTTTATTAAATAATGATATTGGAGTTTATAATACTTGTTTACATGGCTGTCTTTATTGTTATGCCAATTATGATCGTTCTACTGTTTTAAAAAACTTTAAAATACATAATAAAAAGTCACCTTTTTTAATTGGCGACTTTCAAAAAGACGATATTATTAAAGAAGCAAAACAAGTTTCTTATATCAATCGACAACTTTCCCTATTTTAAAGGGTGTGCGTGGCGATAAGCAACACCTCTTGTAATACGAAGTAAATTATCTTCACCAGGGAATTTTACAGGTACCACTGGATTTTCTTGATACATTTTCATAACATCTTCAATATCAACGATAATTTCATCAAATTTCATGAGTCCATACATTTTAGGTGGAAGTAAATAAAGTGGTTTGTCAATTGTTTGATTTTTTAAAGCTTTATCGAGTTCCACTTTTAAATGTGGACATAAAATAACAACATCAAAACGATCTAATTCTTTTAAACCTAAAGTAAATGGTAAAAATTCAATACTGTATTTATCTTCCAAATTCTTTTCTTTAATTTCTTTATCCATTCTTGAAGCAATGGCACTTGAAGAAAAACCTCCACCACAACATAATAATATTTTAATCATTTTAACACCTCACTAGTTTTTAGTATAACACATTTTATCTTTAAAATGTAAGGGATTTATTATAGGCTATTTATAACGTTTTTCATGCAAGCGATAGTACTCTTCTTTTTCTTGATACATTAAAGCATCTGCACATTTCATCATGTCTTCTAAATTATTTACATTCTCTTTCCAAAGTAAACCAATTGAAACGTTCAATAATGCATCATTCATAAGTTCTTTTAAAAGTTTCATTTTTTCTAAAAAAGTCGTTTCTTTAGTTTCAGTAGAAATAACCACAAATTCATCGCCACCAATACGGTACGTTTTATCTAAAAAAACATTATTGATCAATGTTGCTGCTTTTTGAATTAAGAGATCTCCCGCTTCATGCCCCTTTTCATCATTTACTTTCTTCAAACCATTTAAATCAATATAAGTAACACCTGTTTGGTAAAGCATTTTCCCTTTTTGATGATTAATAACTTCTATGTATCGATTTCTATTATAAAGATTTGTAAGCTTATCGCGATAACTTAAATCTTCTAAATATTCCTTTTCCTTCTTACGTTCCAGACTACTTGTGATAAAAAATTGAATAGAAGCAAGAAGTGTCGCATCATCATAATGATTTTTAGGATTATCTACACCTAAAAATCCAATAACTTGATGATTTTTCATAAGTGGAACAGCTAAAAGACGATAAATAACTTGTTCCTTTAACATCTCATAAGTGTCCGTTCCCTTTTCTTGTTCTACATCAGAAATAAAATAAGGTTTTGATTCTTTAAAGTTTTCCATCCATCTTGCTATAATATCTACAGGTACTTCCTGTAAATTATCCTTTTGTGGTAAAACCATCCCTTTGGTATATTCATATGTATTTACAAGAATATTACGTTTAAAATTGAGTTCAAAAATATAACTACGATCCCCATCAAAATAGCTGTTGATAATTTCCATGAGATTATCAATAGATTGATCAATATCCAAATTGGAAGAGAGTTCTTTGACGCAACGATTCAAAATAGATGAAATCTCAAATCTTTCCGCAATTATTTCCTTGCTCCTTGCAATTTGTTCAATTTCTTGATTTTGTTCACTGGTTGTTACAATAAACATAATAATCATTGAACACCCAATAGCAATATTGATCATTGAACCTCCATAATGTAAAAACTGAAACAATGCAGCTCCTACAGGAAGTACAATATAAGAACCAAGAGCAATTAAAATTGCTTTACTAACCTTTTTTCGATATTGAACCAATAAAGATAAATCAATCAACATACAAGATAAAGGAAGAATGACAGAGAGAATATAAGCCGTGTTTCGATGATAAAAGTTTTGTACATCATAAAAGTAATATAAATTCGTAAACTGTGAAATAATAACTAAAATAATTCCTATTACGGCTATAAGTCTTGCAATTATAATTCTTTTATCTTTCTGTTTTTTATTTTCTAATAAATAACATGCAATATATTGTTGAAAAAATAATAATGTTAAATTTGTTAATGCAAATACTAAAAAGTTACTGATTCTTACCATGTAGTAACCTAGTATACTTACATTGCCTCTAAATAGCCAAGCAAAAGCATCACTTCCTAAAAGGACAGCCGTTGATAACTGCATATAAAACAGCCATTTTCTTCTTTCATTTTTATAGTAATATTTACCCATAAAGATACAAAAAGCGGCAATTAAGCAAAAAATACACCCCCATAAAAGTAAAGCAATATTCATTATACGATTAAAATCAGACATTCTATCAAATCCTTTTTCTAAATCTATTTTCTTATTAAAAATCATAAGCTTTTTATAAGCGTATTTATAGTGTAACATATTTTTATTAATTATATGAGTTTTATCTGTTTTCTTATCAAAAATAAGGGACCATTTCTTTTTTTTGACATATCCTATATTAGGTGATAAAAATGAATCCATTCTATGATAATCCCTATTATGTCTATCGACCTCAAATGCATCCTTATTATCTAAGGCCTAGAAGATTTAATTTACAAAAAACTTTAAATACCACTATTAGAGGTATTCAAATCGCAAATCAAGTCATTCCTGTCATTAATCAAGTGCGTCCATTAATTAATAATACTCGACAAGGTATGGCTTTATTAAAAGCGATGAATCACCTTGATGATATAGATTTAGAGGAAGTTGAAAAAGAAATTAAACCGATAGAGCATGAAGAAATATTTGAAAATATGGTATAATAGCTTTTGAGGTGATTGGAATGTTAGTAAAAGGTATTGTTCCTAGAGGATATTGTAAAGGAGTTGTAAGAGCTATTGAAATTGCGAAAAAACAAGCACATCAAGAGACTCCTGTTTATATTCTAGGAATGATTGTACATAATCAATATATTGTAAATGCATTAGAGGATTTAGGAATTCAAACGATTGATCAAAAAGGAAAAACACGTTTAGAGTTACTAGATGAAATTGATCATGGTAAAGTTATTATTACAGCTCATGGGGCAAGTCAACAAGTTTTTGATAAAGCAAAAGCAAAAGGACTAGAAGTTATTGATGCTTCTTGTTTAGATGTTATTAAAACTCATGATTTGATTCAAGATAAATTAAATGAGGGCTATGAAATCTTATATATCGGTAAAAAAGGACATCCTGAAGCAGAAGGCGCTATTTCTATTGATGAAGATAAAATTCATTTAATTACTTCTTTAGCTGATTTAAAAGAAATCGATCCTACTAAAAAATATGTCATGACAAATCAAACGACCATGTCTCTTTATGATGTTTATGATTTATGTGAAAAAGCTAAAGAAATACTTCCTTTTGTAGAAATTGAAAAAGAAACCTGTACAGCTACAAAAATACGTCAAGAAGCAATTAAAAGCATTGAAGATGATGTTGATGTTATTTTTATTGTTGGAGATCCTCATTCAAACAATACACGAAAACTTGCCAGTATCGCTAAAGACAGCCATAGTTGTGCTGTGCATATGATTGAAAGTATTAATGATATTGAAATTTCATGGCTTAAAGATAAAAATTACGCTGCTGTAAGTTCTGGTGCTTCGACACCTACTTATCTTACAAATCAAATTATTGATTATCTCAAACAATTTGATTTTAACGATTCTAAAACTTATCAAAAACCACTTATCGATAAAACAAAAATACTTAATCAAAAAGGTGCTTAAGCTTCAGCACCTTTTTCTTGTGGCAACCATTGTACCTTGAAAAAATAAACAATAAAAATCAAACTGCAAACAACCCATGTTGTTGGCCAACCTAAAAATACATATACCACATCACTTGTTACTTTTGTAATCAAGAATAAATAAATTTGTCTTAAAAATACAAATGAGAAAATCATAACATACATTGGTACAGCAGAACGTCCCGCTCCACGTAAAACACCATTGATGACTTGGTTAATTGGTAAGAAAATATAGAATGGCAAGAAAGTTAACTGCATCAATCTTCCTGCATCTATGACATCTTTTTCTTGATTGAATAAAGCAATGAAATCACGTCCAAAGAAATACATGATTACAACAAAACAACCAATCGTAAGTGTTGCAAGCAAGGTTGTAATATAGGCGCCTTTTTTTACACGATTATATTGTTTTGCACCGATATTTTGTCCTACAAAAGTTGTAATTGCCATATTGAATGCTTGTAAAGGCAAGTTGACAAAACCATCTATTTTGATTGTGACAGAATATCCAGCAATAACTGAAGAACCATAAACATTTATGTATGATTGAACAATGACATTTGATAAAGAAACAATACTTTGTTGGAATCCAGTTGGTAAACCAATTTTTATAATTCTTAATAAGATTTCTTTATCAAATTTAATATCTTTTAAAACAACTTTATACGAATCATCTGTTTTCATTAAAACATACATAACCATAATAGCTGAAATTGCTTGAGCAATTAAAGTTGCATAACCTGCCCCAGCAACACCAAAATTAAAGTATTTAACAAACAAAAAGTCTAATACAATATTAACAACACTTGAAAAAATCAAGAAATAAAGAGGTCTTTTAGAATCTCCAACCGAACGTAAAATTCCTGATCCCATATTATAAATCATAACAAAAATCAAACTCCAAAAATAAATAGACAAATACGTTGAAGCTTCAGAAAAAACATCACTTGGTACCCCTATTGCTTTTAAAATAGGATCATTAAAAATAAGTCCAACAGCTGTTAAAACAACACCCATCACTAAAGTTAAAGCAATACTATTATGGATTGCTTTCTTCATTTTAGATAAATCACCAGCCCCAAAGAATTGGGCTATAACAACCCCTGCTCCTGTTGAAATCCCCATAAAAAAGCCAATGAGCATATTAATAATAGGTGTACTTGCTCCTACTGCTGCAAGAGCAACTTTTCCAACATAATTTCCTACAACATAAGAATCAACAGCATTATAGAGTTGTTGAAATAAGTTTCCTATTAATAAAGGTATGGAAAACAAAATAATTGCTTTGACAATATTTCCTTTAGTAAGATCTTGTGTATTTCCTTTCATATATTCACCTTCCATCATTTATTTTACTCTTATTTTAGTAAAATCAATTTTATTTGCATGAAATGAAAAAAATTATTTCTTTATTTTCTATCCATTATAATGAAATTAAATTGGAGGTTAATTATGAGTAAAAAAATTATCTTTTTTGATGTTGATGGAACACTTGTTGATGTAAGACCGGCAAGAGAATACGTTCCTGAATCTACAATTAAAGCTGTAAGAGAAACAAGAAAAAACGGAAACTTATGTTTTTTATGCACAGGAAGATCCCTTGCTGAAATCTATCCACATATATTAGACGTTGGTTTTGATGGAATTATTGGAGCCGGTGGCGGCTTTGTAACAATTGGTGATGAAATGCTTTATCATAAAAAAGTCTCTGATAAAGATGTGCATCGTGTTGTTGATTTCTTTGAAGAAAATGATTATGACTATTATCTTGAAAGTAATGGTGGCTTATTTGCAAGTGAAAATCTTGTGCCTCGTTTAGAAAAGATTACATATGGTGATCTAGAAAATGATGAAAAAGCAAGAAAGAAAAAAGAAGAACAACCAAGTCATTTTATTACCTCTTTAATTGAAGGAGAAAGCATGTATCGAAGTGACGTTAATAAAATTTGCTTCTTAGAAAATAAAGATATTCCATTTCAAAAAATTGTTGACCTTTTTTCTGATACCTTTAATGTTATTCATTGCACAGTTCCTGCTTTTGGTGATGATTCTGGAGAATTATCCGTTGTTGGTGTCAATAAGGCAAGTGCCATTGAAACCCTTATTCACCATTTAAATATTCCTCAAGAAAATACTTTTGCTTTTGGTGATGGAATGAATGATGCTGATATGCTTGAATATTGTCATGTTGGAATTGCGGTCGGTAATGCCAAGTATAGATTAAAAGAAATTGCCGATGAAGTTTGTGATGATATTGCGGAAGATGGTATTTATAAAGCCATGAAAAAACATCAGCTTATATAAAAAAAGTGCTAGAAATCTAGCATTTTTTTACTATTCATAATTAAAATAATCTTTACTTTCGTGAATTTTGATATCTATTGGTAGATTATTCAAAAGTTTTTGTAGCTCTTTTTCAAAAATTACTTCTAAATGATGTCCTGGATCAATTAATAAGCAATCATGATCAATGGCATACTTAGCATGACGATATTTGCTATCACCAGTAATGTAACAATCTACTTGACCTGCAAGTAGTTCTAAATCATCTGCGGCACTTCCGCCACAAATAGCAATCATTTCAATTGTTTTATTGGTATTTTTGCTGTATTTTACATGTTCTAGATGGAATGTTTCTTTTACTTTTTGAATAAAAGCTTGTCCTTCCATTGGTTGATTTAAAATAGCTTTTTTACCAACTTCATAGTGATCATAACATTGAACATCATGAACACCTAATTGATTAATTAGCCAGTCATTCATAGAAATACCATTTTGTCCACGATCAAGGCAAGTATGTAAACTATAAACAACAATATCATTTTTCATCGCTAATGAAATAAAATGACCTTGATGTTCATTAACATCCATATTTTTTATCTTTTCAAGTAAAAACGGATGATGTGTAATCAACATTTGACAATCTTGTTCAATACAGGCTTGAAGCGTTTCATTGTCTGCATTTAAGGCAATATATACTTTTTGAACCTCTTTATTTCTATTTCCTATTTGTAATCCACAACAATCAAAATCCATTTGTAGATGTAGTGGAAAATAATCTTCTAAATAGTTAATAATTTCATAAGCTTTCATTTAATTCACCTTCAATAAGTTTTAGTATTTCATCTATTTCTTGATATCTTGCATGTTCTTTTGGTAAATCTTTTTGAATATTTTGATATGTTTTATATTGTTTTTTCCAATATTGGATAAATAAATCACTTTTTTCTTTTCTTAAAACAGGACCAAAAAGAAGATCTTCTTTTGACATTTGTACATCATTTACCTTTTTTACAACCATCATTTCATAAACATGGTGTCCATCTTGAATCATTTTTTCATCAAGAATATTAAAATTATTTTTAAATAAATATTCTCTTAAATGATCACTATTTGCATTTGGTTGTAAGAATAAAAGTTTATTTTGATCAATGTATTCTTTATTATCTTCTAAAATATCACTTATAAGAAAGGCGCCCATTCCTGCGATAGTAATCATAGAAACCTCTTTATCCAAAATAGGATCTAAACCATTTCCTAATAAAGCTTCGATTTGTTTTTCAAAATGATATTGTTTGATTGTAGAAAGAGATGCTTGGTAAGGTCCTTGTACGACATCACAAGCATAGGCTTTTTCTATAATGTTTTTTTCTACTAAATAGCAAGGTAGATAGGCATGATCTGTTCCTATATCCGCTAAAATAGTACCATTTTTATGTTTATCAACAAGCTGTGCAAGTTCTAATAAACGATTTGAAAGTTTCATATTAACGGTCTAAGAAATCCTTTAATCTTTTTGAACGAGATGGATGTTTTAATTTTCTTAAAGCTTTTGCTTCAATTTGACGAATACGTTCACGTGTTACATTAAATTCACGTCCAACTTCTTCAAGAGTTCTTGTTCTTCCATCATCTAAACCAAAACGAAGTCTTAATACTTTTTCTTCACGATCTGTCAATTCTAATAAAACATCATTTAATTCATCTTTTAATAATTCGTTAGCTGCATAATCATCTGGTGACATAGCCCCTTCATCTTCGATGAAATCACCTAAATGAGAATCATCTTCTTCACCAATAGGTGTTTCCAAAGAAACAGGTTCTAAAGATATTTTTTGAATTTCACGTACTTTTTCAGGTGTCATACCATCCATTTTTTCCGCAATTTCTTCAGCACTAGGTTCTCTTCCTAATTCTTGAATTAATTGTCTTTGAATACGAGTTAATTTATTGATTGTTTCAACCATGTGTACAGGAATACGGATTGTACGGGCTTGATCGGCAATTGCACGAGTGATTGCTTGACGAATCCACCAAGTAGCATAAGTTGAGAATTTGAATCCTTTTGTGTAATCAAATTTTTCTACAGCTTTAATTAACCCCATGTTTCCTTCTTGAATTAAGTCTAAGAATAACATACCACGACCTACATATCTTTTAGCGATAGAAACAACTAATCTTAAGTTTGCGGCAGCAAGTTCTTTTTTAGCTTGTTCATCACCTTCTAAAATACGTTTTGCAAGTTCAATTTCTTGATCATGATTTAATAATTCAACACGACCAATTTCTTTTAAATACATTTTTACAGGATCGTTGATTTTAACATTACTTCCTAATTGTGTACTTTCACTTTCTTTATCGTCATCATGTTCTTGATACATATGTAATGTATCTCCTGTCATCATGTCGAAATCACCATCAAAGTCTAGATCAGGAGTATCATCGTCATCATCAATATTTAAATCTAAATCATCCCCTAAATCTGGTACACCAGCTAATAAGGCATCATCATCAACTTCTAATGAATCTAAATCATCATCAGAAATTGTAATATTGTTGCTTTGAATGTGTTCTAATAATTCTTCTGCGAGTTCATCACTTAAATCATAATTCATTAAGTATTCATCAATTTGTTCTTGTGTTAATACATTTCCATTTTGCTTTGCTTCATTTACAACTAATGCTTTTAAATCATCAAATGAAACTGCTTGTACTTTTTTCTTTGCCATATCTTACTCCTTCTCTTTTGAATTAATAATTTCTTGTAGAATCTTTGCCTGTTGGCGTGGATCAAAGGTTTGAGCCATTTCACTTTCAAGCTGTTTGATTCTTTCTACTTCCATTTTTTCTTGTATAATTTTTATATAATCATCAATTGCTTGATTTGATGTTTCTTTTGGTAAATGTTGTGAGGATATCTCTAGTATTCTTTTTACGATTTCTTCATCATCAATCATACTGATCAAATCAGCAATTTCTAAGACAACATATTGACGATAATAATCAATAATATAAGAAGCAATCAAACGATTGATTTTATCATACATATAGCCTGCTTTTGCTTCATATTGCATGGCATAGCCTTTATTTTGCATCATATAAAAAAGCAAGTTTCTTTCTGCTTTTTGATACTTATCGATCATTCTTGTTGATTGATCATAAGTAATTGGTTGAAAAGGGATTGGTTGCTTTTCATGAGGTTTTTGACTCAATAATTGATAAATAATCTCTTTTGAAAAGCCTGACTTTTTAACCAATTGTTCTATATAATAATCGCGGTCTACCAGATCATCTAAAGAGGCAATCATTTCGACCATTGATTCTAAATATTTCTTTCGATCTTCATAATTTTCCACATTGATTCTTTCATAATGATAATTCATTTTAAAATCAATCGCACTTTGTGGATTTTTAAATAAAGCAATCAGTTCATCTTTTCCTTTTGCTTTTAAAAATTCATCTGGATCCATCTGTTCAGGAATAACAACGACCCCAATATTAAATCCAGCTAAAGCCATGGCATCAATACATTTCATCATGGCATTTTTTCCTGCCTGATCACCATCTAAACATAGGACAACATCATTAGAAAGTCTCTTCAACATTCTTAAATGATTCGAAGTAAGTGCTGTTCCCATAATTGCGACAGCATTTTTAATTCCTGCCTTATATAATGCAATTACATCCATGAATCCTTCAAGAACAATAATTTTACCAGCATCTCTTACTGCTTCTTTAACACGATGATAATTATAAAGCGTATCACCCTTAATAAAGATTGATGATTCTGGCGAATTCATGTATTTGGCATCTTTTTGACTTGGCCGATAAATCCGTCCACTAAAACCGACCACACGTCCTTCACTATTATGTAATGGAAACATAATACGATCATGGTAGCGATCATAGCCCACTTGTGATTCAATAACTAAACCCGAAGCATAAGCTTGCATCTTTGTAAAACCTGACTTTTCAAAAGCCGATAATAAAATGTTTTGATCAGGTGCATAACCAATTTCAAAATGATCAATAATATCTTGTGAAAGTTCTCTTTGTGTTAAATAATTTTTTGCTTCTAAAGCAAGTTTTGTTGACAAATAGTGTTTATAAATACGATTGGCTTCTTCATGCATTAAATAGAAAGGTTCTGTTTTTTGATTTACAGGCTTCTTTTCTTCATAAAATGTAAAGTCTCCCAAATCGACATTACCCATTTGTGCAACCATCTTTACAGCTTCTATATAAGATATTTTTAAATATTCTTGTAAGAAGGTAAAGACATTTCCCCCATGATGACAGACAAAACACATAAAGATTTGTTTCTCTGGTGAAACTGACATAGAGGGATGACTATCATTATGAAAAGGACATAAGGCAATATAATTGCGTCCTTTTCTTTCAAGTGGAAGATAATTGCCAATAACTTCCACAATATCAACACTTTGTCTTATTTCATTGATTTTTTCTTGTGAAAGTCTTGGCATAGTTTCCTCCTTTATTAGAATGCGATTTTATCTTGAATATATGCAACTAATTCATCAATTGGTAAACGAACTTGTTCCATTGTATCACGATCACGGACAGTAACCGCATTGTCTTCCATTGTATCAAAGTCAACAGTCACACAATATGGTGTACCGATAGCATCTTGACGACGATATCTTTTTCCAATTTGTCCGGCAACATCATATTCAACAGAGAAATGTTTAGCAAGAGTTGCATAAATTTCTTCTGCTTTTTCGCTTTGTTTTTTAGTTAATGGTAAGATAGCTACTTTATATGGAGCAATGGCAGGATGTAATTTCATCACTGTTCTTGTATCTCCATTTTCTAAAGTTTCTTCTTGATAACTATCACATAAAACAGATAAGAATAAACGATCTGCCCCTACTGATGGTTCAATAACATAAGGAATATATTTTTCATTTGTTTGTGGATCTAAATATTCTAATGATTTTTTAGAATGTTCCATATGACGAGATAAATCATAATCTGTACGATCTGCAATACCCCATAATTCTCCCCAACCAAATGGGAATTTGTATTCAACATCGCAAGTTGCTTTTGAATAGAAAGAAAGTTCTTCTTTTTCATGATCTCTAAATTTTAAGTTTTCTTCTTTTAAACCTAAGTCTAATAAGAATTTTTTACAATAAGCTTTCCAATAATCGAACCATTCTAAATCAGTATCTGGTTTACAGAAGAATTCTAATTCCATTTGTTCAAATTCTCTTGTTCTGAAAATAAAGTTACCTGGTGTAATTTCATTTCTGAATGATTTACCAATTTGTCCAATACCAAATGGTACTTTTTTACGAGACGTTCTTTGAATATTTTTGAAGTTTACAAAAATACCTTGTGCTGTTTCTGGACGTAAATAAACGACAGATTTATCATCTTCAACAACACCCATATGTGTTTCAAACATTAATTTAAATTGTCTAACATCTGTGAAGTTGCTTTTTCCACAGTTAGGACAAACAATGTTATGTTCTTTAATATAAGACATTGTTTGTTCATTACTCCAACCTTCACTATGTACAGAAGGATCATATGCTTCAATTAATTTATCTGCACGATGTCTTGTTTTACATTCTTTACAGTCAATTAATGGATCAGAGAAACCACCAACATGACCTGATGCTTCCCATACCTTTGGATTCATGAAAATAGCTGAATCTAAACCAACGTTATAAGGAGATTCTTGAATGAATCTTTTCCACCATAAACGTTTAATATTGTTTTTCATTTCAACCCCTAATGGTCCAAAATCCCATGTGTTTGCAAGTCCATCATAGATTTCAGAACCTTGATATACAAAACCAGTTGATTTTGCATGATTTACTAATTTGTCCATATCTTTAGTTGCCATATTTTTCTCCTTTTTGTGTAAAAATGAATAAAGACTTGGCATTCCAAGTCTTTTATACTCTTTTCGCGTATCAATAAAATACCCTTATAGTGGATATTTGTCAACCAACTATAAGGGTACTATATATAGGTTCTTTCATCAAGCCAATTCATAATATTATGATAAACTTCGCGATAATTATTTTCATGTAATATATCTTGTCGACGATTATCAAAAATCTTATAACTTAAATCTTTTAACCCATTTTCTTTTAATATTTTATAAAGTTTTATCGTGTCTTTTCCATTTCGTGTCAAGTTATCAAATCCACCTGATAATAAGTAAACAGGTAAATAAGTTGGAATCTGTTTTAAATGTTCTTCATCACTCGTATATTTTATATAATCTAAAATATCTCGATAAGCTTGATTGGTATAAACAAAATCCGTAAGTGGATCTTCCATATAAAGATTTACTTCTTTTGTATTGGTCATTTTATAATTACCATTCAAATTTCTTTGTAGAAATAAATCAATTGCTTTTTTGATGACTCTTGAACGATTCATTTGACCATGTAATAAAACATTGAAATCAACAATCATTTTCATACGATAATAAAAACTATTTTTCATACATGTACCTAGTAGAATCATTCCATTAATATAATCTCCATATACACCTGCATATTTTAATAAAACAAGTGAACCTAAATCAACACCCAACATAAAGTAAGGAAGATCTTCATAGCGTTTAGCAATAATATGGCGTAAGCGTTGAATATCTTCAACTAAGGTGTCAAGCGCATCCCCTTTACCAAAATAACCTTGTTCAAAATGATAAAGAGACGTTCCATGTCCTGGAAAATCAGGCACTACCACAATAAATCCTTCATGACTTAAATATTCTGCAAATTTTTTATAACGTTCAGAATATTCGCATAAACCATGATGTATTTGAATAATGCCTTTATATCTTAAGATTACATTTGGTTGATAGATATCAAATTTAACAGATGTATGTGTTCCCGAAGTATAGGTTTCTGTAAATCTCATCGTCTAGCGCCTCCTTTTTGATAAGGTCGGTTATAGTTTGATCGTTTTGTACGTGGTCTAATCAAACATTTTTTGCCAAAACCAATAAGATCTTTTCGATTCGCCTTAATCAACGCTTCATAAACAAGATCATAGTTTTTAGGATTTTTATATTGTATCAATGCTCTTTGCATTGCTTTTTCTTTTGGATCTTTTGGAACATAAACTTCTGTCATATCACGAGGATCCAATCCTGTATAATACATTGTTGTTGAAAGTGTTCCTGGTGTTGGATAAAAATCTTGTACTTGTTCTGGTTGATGATGAATATCTCTTAAATATTCAGCTAATTCAATTGCATCTTCTAAACGACATCCTGGGTGGGATGACATTAAATAAGGAACAAGGAATTGTTTTTTATCATATTTTTCATTTAAACGATAATATTTATCTACAAACTTTTCATAAAGTCCACGTCTTGGTTTTCCCATTTTATATAAGGCATGATTACTAATATGTTCTGGAGCCACTTTTAATTGTCCAGAGATATGATGTTGAACAAGTTCTTCAAAGAAATGATCATTTTTATCGTACATTAAATAATCATAACGAATTCCTGAACGAACAAAGACTTTTTTAACATTAGGAAGCTGTCTTAATTTTGTAAGTAGTGATAGATAATCTTCATGATCTACTTTTAAGTTTTTACATGGTTGAGGCCATAAACATTGTTTTGTTGGACAAGCCCCTTTGGTTTTTTGTTTTTCACATGCTGTATCTCTAAAGTTTGCTGTTGGTCCCCCAACATCATGAATATATCCTTTAAAATCAGGATCCCATACCATCTTATTTGCTTCAGCTAAAATCGATTCATGACTTCTTGCTTGAATAATACGTCCTTGATGGAAAGCAAGGGCACAGAAGTTGCATGAGCCAAAGCATCCACGGTTAGAAATTAATGAGAATTTTACTTCATCAATGGCAGGAACATGTTCATAACTTGGATGATAGGTACGGTTGTAATCATAGCCATAAGCACGATCAAATTCTCTTTGCGTAAGTGGTCTATTTGGTCTATTTTGTACCACATACCATCCTTGATAAGGCTCTACTAATATTTTAGCGTTGTAATGATCGGTATTAAGATATTGTATTTGGAAAGACTCCGCATATTTTCGTTTAGAAGAAGTAATTTCTTCATAACTAGGAAGCATAATATAATCAGAGAGATCATCAATATTCTTTGTTTTATAAACTGTTCCATCTAAATAGGTTAAATATTTAATTTCTAAACCACTTTCTAAAGCTTCAGCGACTTCAATAATACTGTTTTCTCCCATCCCAAACATTAGTAAATCGGCATTAGCATCAATAATAATTGATTTTCTAACTTTATCACTCCAATAATCATAATGAGCCAAACGTCGTAAAGAAGCTTCAATACCACCAATGATAATATTTGTATCAGGATAAGCTTGCCTTGCCATCTGACTATAAACAATAACCGCACGATCAGGTCTTTTAAATCCTTTTCCCCCTGGTGTATAAGAATCTTTATGTCTTCTTTTTTTAGAAACTGTATAATGATTGACCATTGAATCTATGTTTCCCGAAGAAATCAAGAATCCTAATTTAGGTTTACCAAATTGTCTGAATTCTTCAACATTATGCCAATCTGGTTGCGATAAAAAAGCTACCTTAAAGCCGTTAGCTTCTAAAGTACGACAAATAATTGCTGCACCAAATGACGGGTGATCCACATAGGCATCTCCACAAACATAGACAAAATCAACCTCTTGCCATCCTCTTTCGTCCATTTCTTTTCTATTTATTGGTAAAAATTGCCCCATATGTATCTCCCCCTTTGAATTTATTTCTATTATAGTCAAAAAGTGTATATAAAAAAAGACAAAAGTGTCGACTTTTGTCATAATTTTTCAAGACTTTTTATCATTTTCTTGGTCTTAAATAGAATTCCGGTCATTTCATCTACATAATAATCCATGATTTCAATTAATTGATCGATTTCTTCTTGAGAAATTTTTAATTGATCAATTTGTTTAAATGAAACTTTATTAATGTAACGAAAAGCTTTTAAAGTTTCTTTATCCAGTTGCTTGTCACGAAGTGATAAACAATCCAAACAAACAAAGCCCCCATCTTCTAAACTTACTCCAGCAATTCGATCTTGCCTTAAACAACGAACACAGCCATCTACTTGCAAGGCTACCCCGCATCTTTTTAAGATATAAGCGTTGTAGAGTAAATAAACAAGTTGAGGTGGATAACCATGCTTTAAAGCATCGAGTGCTTCTTTTAAATGATTGAACACTTCTAAATCAGGTTGATTTTCTTCTTCATTTCTTAAAACAAATTCCATAAAATAACTCGCATAAGCTTCTAACTCGATATCTTCTTTAAGATAGCGATAGAAATCAACCGAACTTGCCTTAATAAGAGTTGAAAGTCCGTTACGTGGAATAAAAGTAAATTCAGACAATGTCAAGCTTTGACAGGCTGCTGCATTTTTACTTTTTAATTTCTTTACGCCACGTGCAATTAATGTCATCTTGCCATAATCTTTAAAATAAACAGTGACAAGTGCATCACTTTCTTTATAAGATTGTGTCTTTAAGACAATTCCTAGACTAACAACTTCTTCTTTTTTAATAGTCATCTTCGTTATAACCAAATTCTTTTAGATATTTTTGTTTATTACGCCAATTATTTTCAACTTTTACAAATAATTCAAGATGAACAGGTGTTTGTAAGAAACGTTTCATTTCTCTTTGAGCATTTTGACGAATCTTTTTAATCATTGATCCTTGTTTTCCAATGAGAATACCTTTTTGTGATTTACGATCAACGACAATAGTCGCAATTACTTCAACACTGTCATCTTCTTGTTCAGCCATACGTTCAACAACAATAGCGACACTATGAGGAACTTCTTCTCTGGTAAAATAAAGTATTTTTTCTCGAATAAATTCAGCCATGACAAATCTTTCAGGATGATCTGTCATTTGATCTTTAGGATAATACATCATTCCTTCATTTAAATAATTTTTAATAGTAGAAATAAGTGTATCAATATTTTGATCTTCTAAAGCAGAAATTGGAATAATTTCTTTAAAATCAAAAAGTTCTTTCCATTCTGTAAGTTTTTTAACGACTTCTTCTTTAGAAACAAGATCACATTTATTAAGTAAAAGGAAAACCGGTCCATCGGCTTCTTTTAATCTTTCAATAATAAAACGATCTCCTCGTCCAATAGTTTCATTGGCTGGTGCAATAAATAACACCATATCCACTCCATAAATACTATTTAAAGCCGTTGTATTCATAAAGTTTCCTAAACCATCTTGAGGTTTATGAATACCTGGAGTATCCATAAAAATAATTTGTGCTTCATCATCTGTATAAATACCTTGAATGGTATTACGTGTTGTTTGGGCAACATCAGACATGATCGCTAATTTTGTTTTTAAAATTTGATTTAAAAGTGTAGACTTTCCTACATTAGGACGTCCTACAATACTGACAAATCCTGATTTAAACATTATAAACTTTCTCCTATAAATACCATTGGTAATAATTCACCAATCGTGTGTTTTTCTACTTTTTCTTTATTTGCTAGAAAGATAGGCATATCTAAAGCCACAAGTTCTGATAAAACTTGTCGACATGAACCACAAGGGGATGCAATTGGTGTACAATCTGCCACAATAGCAAGAGCAACAATATCTTCTTTTCGATACCCTTTGCAATAAGCCCCAAAGACCGCATTACGTTCAGCACACATTGTTGAACCATAAGCTGCATTTTCAATATTACATCCTTGTACATATGTTCCATCTTTTAAAGCAACACAAGCACCTACTTTAAATTGACTATAAGGTGCATACGCATTCTCTCTTGCCGACCACGCAAGCTCTATCAATTTTTCTTGATCCATTTCAATTACTCCCTTGTAATATTTAAAGCATCTAAAATTGTTTTTTGTCTACCAAACATGACTTTTTCATCTTCTTCATTCATATGATCAAAACCAAGAAGATGTAATAAACCATGGGTAAATAAGAAACACATTTCTCGATAGAAAGAATGTCCATATTCTTCTGCTTGCATTTTTGCATGATCGATTGAAATAAAAATATCTCCAATTTCTCTTGGCATTCCTTCAATATAATATTGTTCGCTATCTTCCAAGGCAAAACTAATAACATCTGTACTACGGTCAATTTGACGATATTCACGATTGATTTCATGAATACGTTTATCATCTACAAAAATGACCGATAATTCTAAATCATCTTGAATATCAAGTTCTTTACATGCCTCTCTAATAATTTTTAAATAAACTTCTTCATAATCTTCATTAAAATCTTCTAATTCATTAATAAGCGCTAAATCAATTTCCATAATCTTCCTCACCCACTATTTTTCCTGAGTCAATTATAACATAGTCTGGAAAACAGTTCATCATATTTATTTGATGACTAACAACAAGAATGATCATCTCTTGTTTCTTTAAATAATCCATTAAAAGCTCTAATCTTTCTTGATCAATATTACTAAAAGCCTCATCTAGAATCAAAACATCTGGTTTAAATAATAAAGCACGTATAATCATCATTAATTGTGCCTGTCCTGATGAAAGAAATCCTCCTGTTTCATCTAAATAGAGATCTAAGGCTGAAATAAATGTTTCCATTTTAAAATAATAAAGTAATTCTTTCATCTCTTCTTCTAGTTCTTGACGGTCAAAAATTAAATTTGTACGCAAGGTTTCTTTATAAAAGACAGGTGTTTTATCTAAATATTTAATATGTTGATAATAGCTATTGAAATCAATATCTTGTAAACGATAATTATTAATATAAATATCTCCCTTGCTTGGTTCATATTGTCCCATAATCATCTTTAATAATGTTGATTTTCCACTTCCAGTTTTTCCCTTTATCCATAAAGAATGATCGATTTTTAATTGAAGATGTTCGAAAAAAGGACGGGTATAGCCATAACTAAAACTTACATGTCTTAGTTCAATACTTTTAATTTTTTTAATTTTTCTTTTCCTTTCCTTCTTTTCTGGAATCATTTCTTTATATCTTTCAAAGATGATCTTTAATTCATCATGCATCGCAATAAATAAAGAAAGTTTCATTAAAGGATCAATCATATAAGAAAGTAATAAATAAACAAACATGACATTTCCTAACGTCATTATTTCTTTTTTATAAAGAAACAAGGCAATCAATAAAGAAAACATGATCATTATTTGAATTAATGATTCGAGTTTAATTTGATGTGTGAGGGTTATTTTGTCATGATTATATATATTTTTAAAATATTCATCATAATGAAAAGCTAATTTATTTTTCATCATTTTTCTTATTTTAAATTGAATTGTTTGAAAATAATTTTCTTGATATTCTAAAATACCATCATTAAGTCTTTCTTTTTGTTCCATGATTTTTTTATTTTCAATATGAAGCTTTTTATTATAGAAATAGAAGGCAATAAAAATAATAACCATCATCATAAATGTCACAACAAATAAAAATACATTTATAAAAAGTAACACACCACAAATAAAAAGAAGCATCACACAATCAATAAAAATGACATGATAAAATTCAATAAAATACTGACTAAGTTCAAACAAATTTTGTGCTCTTGATAGAAGAGTTCCTTTTTCAAGCTGTTGAAAGTATTGGAAATCTTGATAGATCATATTTTGCATAGTTTTAGAAACATATTCATCATTTAATGTACGACTGAGTTCTAAAATATGGTGTTGTCGAGAATAATCTAATATAAGTTTTAAAACATAAAGCAAGCAAAAGCCTCCGGAGATAAGAAGGATTTTTAAATAAGGATAATTTGAAAATGAATCAATCATGATTTGATAATAATAGGAAAAAAGCATTGTCAATAAAGAAATAAGAATCGTTTTTAAAAGAATTAATAGAATTGATTGGTAATGTTGTTTTAAATGATGCGTGATAAAGTTTTTTAATGTATAAGATTCTCTTTCTTCAATAGGACGCCCTACATGATAAATCGTAATAAGAATTCCTGTAAATTCTTTTGACATGACTTCATAACTCATTTTTATAAGGCCTTTGGCAGGATCACCGACGACAAAATGAGTCTCTTTGATTTTGTAGAGAACGACATAATGATAGAGTTCTCCTTGTTTTAAATGAATAATGGCGGGTGTTTGAATTTCTTCAAGATGTTTAAATTCACATTGATAAGCTTTTGCTTCAATATGATATTGTTTTAAGACTTGAATCAAACCATAAACACTGATACCTTCTTTACAAAGGCGGCATCTTTTTTTGATATTTTTGATTTCATCATCTCTTTTGTAATAATTTAAAAGCATTTTAAGACAATAGGCACCACAACTATTTTCATTGTCTTGTAAAAAAATTGGATACTTTGACATATTGATCACCTCATCCTTATATACGCCAAAATATCCATTTTTTCTTTTTATTTTTTAAATTTTTTTAATTTTTTTCAATTGCTTCTTTTAAAATTGCAATTGCTTGATCTACATCCTTTTCAGTTGTAATAAATGGTGGAAGCATTCTTACAACATTAGGTCCTGCCGTAACAACAATTAAACCTAGATCTAAACATGTTTTTACAATATCTTTAACTGGTTTATCAAATTCAAGACCAATCATTAAACCTAAACCACGTCTTTCTTTAATACATGGAAATTCTTCTTGTAAATCATCTAATTTTTCAATTAAATATTCACTAATATCTTGAACATGATCAATCATTTTAGTATCTTCTAAGATTTTAAAAACAGTACGACATGCTTGTCCAGCCATTGGATTTCCTCCATAAGTTGAACCATGATCTCCTGGTTCCATGGCTGCCGCAAATTTTTTATTAGCAACAAAAGCCCCCATTGGAAAACCTGCTCCAATTCCTTTTGCTAGACATAAAATATCAGGTAAGATATCGTATTGGAAATAAGTCATGATCGTTCCTGTACGACCCATTCCACATTGTACTTCATCTAAAATCAAAGCAATATCTTTTTCATCACAAAGCTTTCTTAAACCTGTTAAGAATTCTTTTGAACAAACATAGACACCGCCTTCACCTTGAACTGGTTCAACAATGATCGCTGCTGTTTTTTCATTTACCAATGCTTTAACGCTATCTAAATCATTAATATCGGCATATTTAACACCTTCAATTAATGGTCCAAAAGCTTCTTGATAATGAGCATTTCCAGTAAGTTTAACAGATCCTGTTGTTCTTCCATGGAAAGAGTGATTTAATGAAATAATTTCACTATCGGCTTTTCCATGTTTTTGATAATAATATTTACGTGCTAATTTTAAAGCACCTTCTGTTGATTCAGCACCAGAATTTGTAAAGAATACTTTATCTAATTTTGTTGCTTTTTTAACACATTCTGCTGCTTCAATTGTTTCTACGGTATTGAAATAATTTGAAATATGCATTAAACGATGAAGTTGTTTTTCCATTGCTTCAACATAAGCTGGATAATTATAGCCAAAAGAATTAACCCCAATTCCTGAAAAGAAATCGATATATTCTTTTTGGTTTACATCATATAAATGAATGCCATCACCATGATCAAATGTGACATCATATCTTCCATAAGCATGCATTAATGCATCTAATGATCTATCATAATAATTCATTTTTAGTCCCCCAATTGTACATTTTTCGCAAGTCTTTCATAGAGTTCAACAGCTTGTACTAAGACTTCTTCGTGGAAATTAAAAGTTGGTGTATGTAAGCCTGATGTATATTCTTTACATCTTGTTCCCACATAGAAGAAAACACCTGGAATCACTTTTTGATAATGAGCAAAGTCCTCTGCCAACATCACAGGTTCTTCAAGTTTTTCAAAGTTTTCTCCAGCATTTTTCTTTAATTGTTCATATAAATGAGCATCATTTAAAACCGGTGGATTGAATGGTTGACAGGCAAAATCAATGGTACAACCATAAGCTTGTTCCATTCCTTGATTAAAACCTTTCATTGCCTCAACAATACGTGTAAAGACTTCTTCACTATAGGTTCTTAATGTGCCATGAAATTCCGTTTGACTAGCCACAATATTTCTTACTGTTCCACCATGAATTTCACCAATATTTAAAACACATGGTTGCATAGGTGAAATCATACGTGAAATGATACTTTGATAATTACTGATAAGAAGGCTAGAAATGACAATTGAATCAATGCCTTCATGATATTTACCTGCATGAGCACTTTTACCACGAACAATAACATCGAGTTCTCCACTTTCAGCCATCAATGGACCTTTACGACAAGCAATTTTTCCAGCCTCAACATCTGGAAACATATGAAGTCCATAAATTCCTTTAACATTGTATTTTTCAAAAATACCGGTACGAATAATCGATGGTGCTCCATCAACGGCTTCTTCACCTGGTTGAAAAATAAGTAAAACATTATTTGGTAAATCTTTAACATCTTTTAACTTATAAGCAAGCCCTAAAAGAGCTGCCATATGTCCATCATGACCACACGCATGCATCTTTCCTTGATGTGTACTTTTAAACTCTACACCTGTTTGTTCAGTAATTTCTAAAGCATCAATATCACTACGAAAAGCAATCGTTTTTTCTTTATGAAAATCTAAATAAACAGCGATTCCCGTCTCTGTTATTTTTTGAGGTTGATACCCCATTTTTTCTAGTTGTTCATAAAGATAAGCTGATGTTTTATATTCTTGAAAGCCAATTTCAGGAATGGCATGTAAATGACGACGCCATTCCTTGATTTGATCTAATAATTCTTTCATAATTTTATCCTAGATTTTACGTAAATCATCCATTAATTGTGTTTTACCTTCTGTTTTTTCATCTTTTTGTTCTTTGATGATTCTTGCTGGGTTACCTACAACAACAGCTCCTGCAGGTACATCTTGAGTAACAATACTTCCTGCCCCAACAACAGCACCTTTACCAATATGAACACCTTCGATGACAACCGCATTAGCACCAATTAAAACATCGTCTTCTAGAATAACTGGTGAGGCACTAGGTGGTTCAATGACACCTGCAAGCACTGCTCCAGCACCAACGTGACAATGTTTTCCTACTTCAGCACGTCCTCCTAAAACAGCACCCATATCGATCATTGATCCTTCACCAATTTTAGCACCGATATTGATAACAGCTCCCATCATAATAACTGCGTTATCACCAATAGAAACATTTTCACGGATAAAGCATCCTGGTTCAATACGTGCATTGATATTTCTCATATCTAACATTGGAATCGCACTATTACGACGATCTTGTTCGATAAATGAATCTTTGATTAAATCTTTATTTTCTTCAACATAAGCATTAATTGCATCTAAATCACCAATTGCGATTTTAAAATGACTATCTCCAAATAGATGGAATGCATCTGTATCAGGTAAGTTTTCACCTTTTAAATACATTTTAATTGGTGTTTGTTTTTTAGCGTCACCAATATACTTAATAATTTCTTCTGCAGTTTGTAACATATTTCTCTCCTTATACTTTTATTTTTCCTTCAAAGACAGTTGTTGCTGGACCGGTCATAAAAATATGTCCTTCTTTAAGTTCAATTTCTAATTTACCACCAAGCAATTCAACTGTTGTTTTTTCTTTACAATAACCATTGATATAACTTGCATACATAACGGCACAAGCACCAGTTCCACAAGCCATTGTTTCACCACTGCCTCTTTCCCATACACGCATTTTTAAATAATGATCATTGATTACTTCTACAAATTCAGTATTGACAGATTCTGGAAACATTTCATGATGTTCAAATTGTTTTCCAATTGTTTCAATATCAAAATCCAATGAATCCACATAGGTAACAACATGAGGATTTCCCATTGAAACAGCTGTTAAAGCATATTCCTTGTCCCCAACTTTTACTTTTTCATTAATCATTTTTTCTTGATTAAAAATAACTGGAATTTCTTTACAGTTTAAAATAGGTTCTTGCATATCAACCTTTGCGCCAACAACTTCATCACCTTCAAAAACAAGTTCAACAATACGTAACCCTGCTTTTGTTTCAATATTTAAAACCTTTTTATCCGTTAAATGATGATCATAACAGAACTTAGCAAAACAACGAATTCCATTACCACACATCATTCCTTCACTTCCATCAAGATTAAACATACGCATTTTGAAATCGTAAATATCTGATTTTAAAATAACGATCATGCCATCTCCACCGATACCAAAATGACGGTCAGATATACGACTGATAAACTCTGGTGTCATATCTACATCTTGGTTGATTCCATCAACATAAATGTAATCATTTCCAATACCTTCCATTTTTGTAAAATGTAATTCCACTTTATCACCTCACATTATTTAAGACAATTTTACCAAATCGATAATTTTTTTCAATGTTCTTTATCATTTATTTTTCTATGTCCCATAAAAACACATAATATGACCATTATCTTGGTATATTTTTATATTATATTGTAACCATGAAAGATGAATCATCTTTCTTAAATAATAAATTCATATTCCCTTCCCAAATTATTATTTAAACAAAAAGGCTTGAAAAAGTCTTTTTTGTTTTAAAAAGAAATATTCAGTTCATAATCAATGTTTATATTATAGTCAAGAAAGATAAATAATATTTAAACATCTTTCTTAGAATTTTTTTCAAATTTCCTTCCCTTATAAAAACATAAAAAAGATAGAGGACTTCCATGAAGTCCTCTATTTGTTTTCTAATTCTTCTTTATATTCTAAATATTCATCATAAGTTGATAAACGATCAATGATACCCTCTTTATTAAATTCAATAATTCTATTTGCAATTGTTTGTACAAATTGGTGGTCATGACATGTAAAGAGAATATTTTCTTTAAATTGAATAAGTCCTTGGTTTAATGCTTGAATTGATTCAAGATCTAAATGGTTTGTTGGTTCATCAAAAACAAGAACGTTTGCATCTTCCATCATCATTTTCGCAAGCATGCATCTTACCTTTTCTCCTCCAGATAAGACATTGGCTTTCTTTAACGCTTCTTCTCCAGAGAAAAGAACACGTCCTAACCATCCTCTTAAATCTTGTTCATAAACATTACCATCAGTAAATTGTCTTAACCAATCAACTAAACTTAATTCACAATCATTGAAGTATTTTGAATTATCTTTAGGGAAATAAGATTGTGATGTCGTAATTCCCCATTTGAATTCACCTTCATAATCTTCATCTTCACCCATAATGATTTTAAAGAAAGCTTCAGTTGCTTTATCATCTCCCACAAAAGCAACTTTTTCATTTGGTTGAATAGAGAATGAAACATTATTAATAAGTTTTTCACCATCAACTACTTTTGTAAGACCTTCAACATTTAAAACAATATTTCCAACTTCTCTCCCTGGTTTAAATCCAATGAAAGGATATCTTCTAAGCGATGGTTTAATGTCTACCATTTCTAAGTTATCTAATAATTTCTTTCTTGATGTAGCTTGTTTTGCTTTAGAAGCATTGGCACTGAATCGTGCAATAAATTCTTCTAATTCTTTTTTCTTAGCTTCTGCTTTTTTATTTTGATCTTTGGCTTGTTGGATTTGCATTTGGCTATATTCATACCAGAAATCATAGTTTCCTACATATAATTGAATACGACTATAGTCAATATCCGCAATATGTGTACATACTTTATTTAAAAAATGACGGTCATGAGAAACAACAATGACAGTATTTTTAAAATTTAATAAGAAGTTTTCTAACCAATTAATACTTTTTAAATCTAAGTGGTTTGTTGGTTCGTCTAATAATAAAATGTCAGGATCACCAAATAAAGCTTGCGCTAATAAAACTTTTACTTTTTGATTACCATCAAGATCTTTCATATACATATCATGAAATTCAGAAGTAATTCCTAAACCATTTAACATTGTTTCAGCATCAGCTTCTGCATTCCATCCATCCATATCCGCAAATTCACCTTCTAATTCACCAAGTAAAATACCATCTTCATCATTAAAATCTTCTTTTGCGTATAATCTTTCTTTTTCTTGCATGATTTCATAAAGTCTTTTATTACCCATAATTACAGTTTCTACAACTTTATTTTCATCATAAGCAAAGTGATCTTGTTTTAATACTGATAATCTTTTATGAGGTTCAATAATAACTTCGCCCTTATTAGGTTCAATTTCTCCTGATAAGATTTTTAAAAATGTAGATTTACCAGCCCCATTAGCACCAATAATTCCATAACAGTTTCCTTCAGTAAATTTAACAGAAACATTTTCAAATAAAGCTCTATCTCCATATC
>JAUNWT010000061.1 GCA_030540195.1 Bacillota bacterium
GTTATCCCCCTGTAAAGGCCAGGTTACTTATGTATTACTCACCCGTTCGCCACTCTTCACATATGTGAAGCGTTCGACTTGCATGTATTAGGCACGCCGCCAGCGTTCATCCTGAGCCAGGATCAAACTCTCCATTGTCCTATGTCTTCAGACAACTTTGGTCTGTTTAGCTCTTTTTTATTTTAAACTTAATTGACGTTGTGTTTTATTCTTTCCTGTTCAGTTTTCAATGTCCTCTCACTCGTCTCTCTCGTCGAGTGCTCATTTATACTACCATCCATTTCTCCTTTTGTAAAGCTTTTTCTCTATCTTTTTTTATCTTTTTTCCTGTTTCCTTTCTTTTTCCCCTCTATATCGATGTTTTTTATCACACTCTTTTTTTACCTTTTTCCTTTCTTTGACTAATATACTCTATTTTTACAGCAAAAGAAGGCCTTTTTAGTGGCCTTCTTTTACTATAAAATTTCTTTACTATCTAAAATAATCGTTGTTGGACCATCATTGATTAATGAAACATTCATCATAGCACCAAAAATTCCCGTTTCTACATGAACTCCTTTTTTTTCAAGATATTCATTAAAATATTCATAAAGTGGTTTTGAAAGATCAGGTTTTGCTGCATCCAAGAAACTTGGTCTTCTTCCTTTTTTACAATTTGCATATAAAGTAAATTGTGAAATAGATAAAATTTTTCCTTTTACATCCATTAAAGATAAATTTAATTTTTCATTTTCATCTTCGAAAATCCTCAAATTAATTAATTTATCCGCCATCTTTTCTACAACTTCTTTATTATCATCATTGGTAATTCCTACTAATACCATGAAGCCTTCATCAATTTTCCCATTGACTTTTCCCTCAATTTCAACGCTTGCTTTGCTTACTCTTTGTATAACTAATCTCATTTCATTTCTACCTTTCTTTTTCTAAAAGTGTTATAATCATTATACTTCATTTTAAAAAAAGGAGGAAGAATTTTATGAGTGGAACTCTTGCATACAATATGCGTCCTCAATCTTTATCGGATATTTTAGGCCAAGAACATATTATTGGTGAAAATGGACTTTTTACTAAATTTGTTGAAAAAAATCATCCAATGTCTGTCATTTTATATGGACCACCTGGTTGTGGTAAAACAACATTAGCTATGGCTCTTGCCCATGATTTAAATATGCCCTTTCGTACTTTTAATGCTTCAACTGGTAATAAAAAGGAAATGGATTTAATTATTGAAGAGGCAAAATTATCAAATGGTCTTTTTGTCATTATAGATGAAATTCATCGTATGAATAAAATGAAACAGGATAATCTTCTTCCCTATGTAGAAAGTGGATTACTTATTATTGTTGGTTGTACAACAGCTAATCCTTATCATTCTATTAATCCTGCCATTCGCTCAAGATGTCAAATCGTTGAAGTAAAGCCACTTCAACAAGAGCATATTATCCAAGGATTACATAAAGCTTTAGAAAGTGAAAAAGGCTATCATAATCAATATACATGCGATGAAGAAGTCTTTAAACATATTGCTCGTTTATCCTCGGGGGATATTCGTTTTGCCTATAACTGTCTTGAAGTTTGTTCAATCATTACTCATGAAAATCATATTACGATCGAAGACGCTAAAAATGCTTTAACACAAGCCAACGCACAATTTGATAAAGATGAAGATCAATATTACGATACTTTAAGTGGATTACAAAAATCCATTCGTGGAAGTGATCCTAATGGAGCTATGTATTATTTTGCAAAGCTTATTGAATATAATGATATTGAATCTTTAGAAAGACGTGTTCTTGTTTGTGCCTATGAAGACGTTGGGCTCGCAAATCCCAACGCTTGTATGCGCACTGTCGCTGCTTTCCAAGCAGCTCGCACAGTCGGTTTTCCTGAAGCGAGAATTCCTATTGCCAGTGCCATCATTGATTTATGTCTATCCCCTAAATCTAAATCATCAGAAGCAGCTATTGATGCAGCCTTAGCTTCGCTTAATCATCAATCACTATCTGCACCAGAATATTTAAGATTAACACCTGTTGGATTAGATGATGATGAAAAATATAACTATGATCGTCCTGAATTATGGGAATATATTCAATATCTTCCCGATCCGATTGCTCAAAGTCAATTTTATGTTCCTTGGATGACAAGCAACTATGAAAAAGCTCTTGCCGAAAATTATCGTCGAATTCTAAAACACGGCCGCACAAATCAAATGAAAAAATTAAATCATACTAAAAAATCCTAATTTTCATTAGGATTTTTTAAATCACAAGAAACTTCCTCTATCGTCTTTGAAAAATTTTCAAGACAGACATCATACCAATGAACATCAAATTGATTTTTAAACCAAGTATATTGTCTTTTAGCATATTGTCTTGAATGTTTCTTGATGTTTTCACTTACTTCATTTAAATCACATTTTCCTTCAAAATAATCAAACCATTCTTTATAACCAATTGCTTTCATACTTTGGTTTTCTCTTGTAAGACCTTGTTTAATTAATGATTCCATTTCTCCTTGTAAACCATTTTTCATCATTAAATCGACTCTTAAATTAATACGTTCATAGAGTAATTCTCTTGGTAAAGTCAATCCAACAAAATAAGCATCATATAAACAAATATGTTCTTGTTCATTAATCATTTCACTTTTCTTTTGACCTGTTTGTTCATAGATTTCAATAGCTCTTAAAACACGTCTTCGATTATTGAAATGAAGAATTTTTGCACTTTCTTCATCAATTTGTTTTAAATGATCATAAAGTTGTTCATTTGTATAATCTTTGTATTTTTTATTGATTTCATCATGATTATTTTCCATTTCACTAAAAGTATAATCATATAATGCAGCCTTTATGTAAAGACCAGTTCCACCTACAATAATGGGTACATGTCCTCTATTTGTAATTTCTGTAATTTGTTTTCTTACTGTTTGTTGAAAATCATGCACACTATATTGATCTTTAGGATCTAATATATCAATACAATGATGTGTAACACCTTCCATTTCTTCAATAGTTACTTTAGCCGTTCCAATATCCATTTGACGATAAACTTGCATTGAATCACCACTAATGACTTCACCATTTAGTTTTTTTGCAAGAGCTACCCCCATTTTTGTTTTTCCTACACTTGTAGGTCCAATAACAACGATTACTTTTTCCATTAGACGACCCTCTTAAATAATTTTTCTAAATCATATGCTGAATAATGAATAATCGTTGGTCTTCCATGAGGGCAGACATAAGGATTATCACAACGCATGAGATTATCAACTATTGTTTGCATTGATTCAATTGATAAATGACTATTACCTTTAAGCGATGCTTTACAGCTTAAAGTAGCAATAGCATGTTCTTGCAAAGAAAGTAAATCAATTTTATTGTCTTTTAATACTTGTTGAATCATATCTTCAATAAAAAGATGCTCATTAATTTGATTCATCCACATTGGAAGTTGTTTAATAATAAAACCATTACCAAAAGGATCTAAATTAATCCCTACTTCTTTTAATAACTCTTTTCTTTCTTCAATAATCATACATTCACTTAAAGGATATTCTACCGTAATCGGTACTAATAAATCTCTCATTGTCATATCTGGATGACTATATTTTTCTAAGAAATATTCATAATTGATTCTTTCTTGGGCTGCATGTTGATCAATTAAATACATACCCTCTCCATCTTCACCAACAATATATGTTCCATGAATTTGTGCTTTAACAAAGATTTTCTTTTTCATTTCTTTTAGCGGTGTTTCTTTAATTTCTTCAACAATCTTTTGTTCTGAGATTTCTTGATTTATAGGTGATGCTTGATATTCTTCTTTTTCTTCATAAATAGAAGAAGGCATCGTTCTTTCAATTGGTTGAACTTGTAATGGTGGTACTTCTTGTCTAAAATCGATTTCTAAATCTAATTGATCTAATTGTGGCTTAAAGACTGTTTTTTCTTCTTTTGCTTGATAAGTTAAATTGACTCCTTCTAGAGTTTTAGAAACACCATCAAAAATAAGTTGTTTCAATTCACTTTCTTTAGAAAATTTAACTTCTAATTTACTTGGATGTACATTCACATCAACAAGATAAGGATCAATTTCTATATTGATAATAGCAATTGGATAACGATTATCTGCCAAATATTTGCGATAAGCTTGATTAATAGCATCAATAGCAATTTGATTTTTAACAATACGATGATTGACTAAAGTGACAATATGATTTTTACTTGCTCGATTGATTTCAATCTTACCAATATATCCTTCAACTTCAAATTCATCATTTTCTACTTTTAAATTCAACATATTTTTAACAACTGATAAACCATAAATTTGATGAATAACTTCTAATAATTGACCATTACCATTTGTTTTATAAGTCACTTTACCATTATGCATTAAAGTAAAGGCAATATCAGGATGCGATAAAGAAAGTCTTTCTACATAATTTTGAATATGAGCAAATTCAGCGTTGACTGATTTTACATATTTTAAACGTGCTGGAACATTTTGAAAAAGTTTTGTAACAGTAATTTTTGTCCCTCTTTTTAAATCACTTTGTTTTTGTCCAATGAATTTTCCAAATTCATAAACCACTGTTGAACCACTTTGTCCATCACTGGTTTTTAATTCAAAGTGAGAAATTGAAGCAATTGAAGGAATTGCTTCACCTCTAAAACCAAGTGTTTGAATACAAAAGAGGTCTTGATCATTGGTAATCTTACTTGTAGCATGTCTTGAAAAACAAAGTTTTGCATCTTCTTGATCCATTCCTAAACCATCATCAACGATTTCAATAAGATTCATTCCTCCTTCTTCAATAAGAATATCTATTTTAGAAGAAGAGGCATCGATACTATTTTCTACAAGTTCTTTGACAACATTGGCCGGTCTTTCAATAACTTCACCTGCCGCTATTTTATTTGCTAAGATTTCATCGAGTTGTTTGATCTTCATTTTATACCTCTATTTTAATAACTTTTTTAATTCAATAAGTGTTGATAAAGCATCTAATGGTGATAAGGCCATTGGATCAATTGTTTTTAAATACTTTTCAACTTCACTTTCTTTTTCAATAATTGTTACTTTTTCTTCTACTAAACGATCTTCTACATTATTTTCTTCTAATGTTTCTAAAACACGATTGGCACGTTGAATGACTTCATCAGGTAATTTTGCCAGTTTAGCAACATTGACTCCATAAGATTTATTTGATCTACCTTTTTTAATTAAATATTCAAAAACAAGATGATCATTATCTACTCGGGCACTGGCATGTACATTTTGAATACCTAAACCTTTATCTTCTAAGAATGTCAGTTCATGGTAGTGAGTAGAAAATAAAGTCATACAATGAATATTTTTGGCGATATATTCAATCATTGCCTGAGCAATAGCCATTCCATCAAAAGTCGCTGTTCCTCGACCAATTTCATCAAATAATATCAGTGAATTTTCATTTGCATAACGTAAAGCATTGTTTGCTTCTAACATTTCTACCATAAATGTTGATTGTCCACTAATTAAATCATCACTCGCCCCAATACGCGTAAAGATTTGATCAAAGATTGTAAGATTCGCATATTTTGCAGGTACAAAAGAACCAATTTGAGCCATGATGATAATAAGGGCTACTTCTCGCATATAGGTTGATTTACCACCCATATTTGGTCCAGTAATTAAAACAACTGGATTATTTTCATCAATATTGACATCATTAGGAACATATTGACCATGTCCCATAACTTTTTCAATCACCCCATGTCTACCTTCTGTAATTTCTAAAGTTTTATTATTATTAAAGACAGGTCTTACATAGCTATTTTCACTTGCTAACATTGCAAGTGATTGATAAACATCGACTTGAGCAATGATTTTTGCAACATCTTGAATAAGATGTACTTCTTTTTTGATTTCATTTCTAATTTGAGTAAATAAAACATATTCTAATTTTTCTATTTTATCTTGTGCTGATAAAATCTTACTTTCCATATCTTTTAATTCAGGAGTAATAAATCTTTCAGCATTTGATAAACTTTGCTTTCTCGTATATTCAAATTCATCTTTAACTTGATCTAAACTTCCTTTAGTAACTTCAATATAATAACCAAAAACACGATTATACCCAACTTTTAAGTTTTTAATTCCTGTTTTTTCTCTTTCTTTTTGTTCAAAATCAATCAACCATTGTTTTCCATGATCTCTTAAATAACGAAGCTCATCAAGATCTTCACTAAAGTGATCTTTAATAATATTTCCTTCTTTGATTGTAAGAGGTGGATTATCAATAATTGCATCATCAATCAATTTCGTAATATGAGATAAATCAATAAGTTGATCAGCAAGTTGATTTGTAAGCTCTTCATTAAATGAATAAAGTTGTTGTTTTAATTCAGGAATTACTTTTAAAGAAGAAGCAATCCATTTTAAATCACGTGCATTGATATTTCCAAAAGCAATACGACTTGAAAGTCTTTCTAAGTCATAAACTTCTTTTAAGATTTCTTTAATGGATTCTCTTTGAATAAATTGTTGCGTAAAGATTTCCACAATATCTAATCTTTTTTCAATCGCTTGTTGATTTAAAAGAGGACGATCAATATAGTTTTTTAAAAGACGTGCTCCCATGGCTGATTTCGTCATATCTAAAAGCCAAAAGAGTGAACCATATTTTTCATGATCTCTAGCATTTTCCGTAAGTTCTAATGATTTTTTTGTATAGAGATCCATTGTCATATAATCTTTATTATTAATTTCTTCAATAATTTGAAGATGTTCTAATTCTCTTTTTTGAGTTTCAATTAAATAATTTAAAAGTAAAGTAGCTACTTTTATTTGTTTCAAATCTTTAATATTTTTAAAGATATCTTGGTATTTTTCATTAAAAGTATCATTATCATAATGTGATACCATAATGCCTTCACGGAAAGGATATGTACAATTACTTTCAACAACGATTTCTTTAACTTCCATTGTAGCTAATTGATTATTTAAAATATTATCTTGTTTATCAATATTAATAACTTGGAATTCACCTGTTGTAATATCACAAAAAGCTAATGTATAAACAAAATCAAAAGTCATCATACAGGCAATATAATTATTTCTATTTTGTGTTAATGATTCATCAAAAATAGTACCTGGTGTCACAATTTGAACAACACCACGTTCAACAATTCCTTTTTTACCAGGATCTGTCAATTGTTCAACGATTGCTACTTTATGGCCATTATCTACAAGTCTTTGGATATATCCACTTGCACTATGAAAAGGAACACCACACATTGGCACCCTTTCTTTCGCCCCAGCATTTTTTCCTGTTAATGCAAGTTCTAATTCTTTTGAGACCATAATAGCATCATCAAAAAACATTTCATAAAAGTCACCTAGACGAAACATCACAATTGAATCTTTATTTTGTTCTTTAATTCCTAGATATTGCATCATCATCGGACTGTATTTTTCTTTCATTCTACCACCCCTTATTAATACTTTGATATTATAACATGATGGTGGTCGGGAAGAAACTAATTTAATTGTTCATTTCCGACAAAAAGTCGGAAATGAATGTTTGTCTTATGTGATAAAATCTTGGTTTATTTTCATATCGATTTCTGGTGTTTCTTCATTTTTACTTTCTACGAGAATTGTTGTATCTCCTATGATTTTTAAAGACATTTGTTTTTCTATTTCAAGATGCACCGTTTTATTTTCAAGCATTGCATGAATACATCTTGGTAAATAGAGACTTTCTACAACAACTTCATCTTTTTGACTCGTTTCATGATTTTTAATGCTTAAATCAATTTCATCACAATAAGTTACCTTTTGTTTCAATAAGAAACTATCATTTAAATGACTATACCAAATATGCAAATCAAAACTACCCTCAATTACCGGTTGTTGTTTAATAACACCTCGATATTGATGATTACAAATCCAACATCCTAAAATCTTATCAATATCATTAACAAGATAATCATGCTTTGAAATCGTCTTTTTTGTTCCTTTCGCAAGTGTTGCCTTTGTCATTATTTCATATACTTTTCCTGACATTTTGTCACCCCATATAAGAATATGTCAGAAAATAAAAAAAAGACTTCGCTTGAAGTCTTATTTTTGTTCTTTTGAATCTTTTAATACAACGTCATGTGCTCCACCTTCAACAATAGAAGTTGCAGAAACAAGTGTGATTTTTGCTTTTTGTTGTAATTCAGGAATTGTTAAAGCACCACAGTTACACATTGTATGTTTGATTTTTGATAAAGATAATCCCACATTATCTTTTAAGCTACCAGCGTAAGGTACATAAGAGTCAACCCCTTCTTCAAAAGAAAGTTTCGCATCTCCACCCATATCATAACGTTGCCAGTTACGAGCACGAGCAGAACCTTCACCCCAGTATTCTTTCATATATTGTCCATTAATTTGAACTTTATTTGTAGGAGATTCATCAAATCTTGAGAAATATCTACCAAGCATAATAAAGTCAGAACCCATCGCTAAGGCTAATGTCATATGGTAGTCATGAACGATACCACCATCTGAACAAATTGGTACATAGATACCAGTTTCTTTAAAGTATTCATCTCTTGCTTTTGCAACTTCGATTGTTGCAGTAGCTTGTCCACGACCAATACCTTTTTGTTCACGAGTGATACAAATTGATCCTCCACCGATACCAATTTTAACAAAGTCAGCGCCACATTCTGCTAAGAATCTAAATCCTTCAGCATCAACTACGTTACCAGCACCTACTTTTACAGTATCACCGTAATTTTCTCTAATCCAATCAATTGTTAGTTTTTGCCATTCAGAGAATCCTTCTGACGAATCAATACATAATACATCAGCTCCTGCTTCTACTAAGGCAGGTACACGTGTTGCATAATCACGTGTGTTGATTCCAGCACCAACGATATAACGTTTATTTTCATCTAATAATTCATTTGGATTTTTCTTTCTATTTTCATAGTCTTTTCTAAAAACAAAGTAATGTAATCTTTGTTCAGCATCCACAACTGGAAGTGAATTTAATTTGTTATCCCAAATCATGTCATTGCATTCTTTAAGAGATGTTCCTAAATCAGCACAAATTAATTTTTCAAATGGTGTCATGAATGTAGAAACTTTTGTATCCATCGATAAACGAGAAATACGATAATCTCTACCAGTAACAACACCTAATAATTTACCATTTGCTGTTCCATCTTCTGTTACAGCCATTGTAGCATGTCCTGTTTTTTCTTTTAATTCTAAAACATCTTTTAAAGTTGAATCTGGTGATAAGTTAGAATCACTTGGAACAAATCCAGCTTTATAATTTTTAACACGTCTTACCATAGCTGCTTGGCTTTCGATTGATTGAGATCCATAAATAAATGAAACTCCACCTTCTTTAGCTAAGGCAATTGCCATATTATCATCAGATACAGCTTGCATAATTGCAGATACTAATGGGATATTTAATGATAATGCAGGTTCTTCACCTTTTTTAAATTTAACTAATGGTGTTTTCAAACTTACGTTTTCAGCACGACACTCAGCTGATGAGTATCCTGGAACTAATAAATATTCATTAAAAGTATGCGATGGTTCTTCAAAGTAAAATGCCATTTTTTTATCTCCTTAATCTTTCTATATTTTTGAAAAATTATAATCCCCAAATTTAAATAAGTCAATAATTAAAAAGAAAAAGTAGGTTTCCCTACTTTAAGGCATTATTTATTTGTTGATTAATTGTTTGAAGTATTTCATTTACTTCATTTTGTAAATATAAATAATTAACAACTAAAGGATGATTTTCATAATACTCTTTTTTTTCTTGATATTTTTGAATTGTATTTAAAACATCATCATCCTGCTTAGCTTTTTGATTAACAATCTTTTTTTGTAATGCTTTTAATTCTTTTTCTAATTGTTTTAATTTTTCATCATTTAAAACAAGTTTTTCATACTTTTGATATTCTTGAACAACTTCTAAATCTAAAATTTCTTGATTCAATTTTTGCGCAAGTTCTTCAATTCTAGTCAACTTGTTCACCTTTTAAAGCCCAAGTTTTTACTTCTGTCACTTTTACAGGCACAATTTTACCAATATCTTCTTTACGACCTTTGAAGTTGATCAATTTTTGATGTGCCGTATAACCTGTCATCATTGTTTCATCACGTTTAGATGGACCATCTACTAGAACATCAACAATTTGATTTAAGAAACGTTGATTTTGTTTTAAAGCTTTTTCTTTAACAACTTCATTTAATCTTTCTAAACGATCTTGTTTTTGTTCAAATGGCACATTGTCTTGCATTTTAGCCGCAGGTGTTCCTTCACGAGGAGAATAGATAAATGTATAAGCTAAATCATATTCACATTCTTCATATAAAGAAAGTGTATCTTGGAATTGTTCTTCTGTTTCATTTGGGAAACCAACGATAATATCTGTTGTAATTGAACAATCTGGCATCACTTCTTTAATCATATGGAAAAGTTCTAAATATTGTTCTCTTGTATATCTTCTACCCATTAATTTTAAGATTTCTGTATTTCCTGATTGTACTGGCAAATGGATATAAGGCATGATGTTATCATATTGGTTGATAATTTCAATCATTTCTCTAGAGAAATCCCATGGATGACTTGTTGTAAAACGAATACGTGCAATTCCCGTTTTAGCAACTTCTTCAAGTAGAGTCGCAAAATCATAACCTTCTTCTAAATCTTTTCCATAACTATTGACGTTTTGTCCAAGTAACGTAATTTCTTGGTAGCCATCTTCTTTTAAACCTTTAACTTCATCAATAATATCACTCATTAAACGAGAACGTTCTTTTCCTCTTGTATAAGGAACAATACAGTATGTACAGAATTTGTTACATCCATACATAATATTGACCCATGCTTTATGACCATTTGCACGTGTTACAGGTGTATTTTCAATAACATCCCCTTCTTTAGACCATACTTCTACAACCATTTCTTTATTAAACATTGCTTCTTTTAATAAAGTTGGTAAACGATGAATATTATGTGTACCAAAGATTAAATCTATATGTGGATGTTTTTCTAATATTCTTTTAATAACAACTTCTTCTTGCGCCATACAACCGCATAAACCAAAGATAAGATTTGGATTTTTCTTCTTTAAATTTTTAACATATCCAACTTTACCAAATACTTTTTCTTCCGCATTTTCACGAATTGCACAAGTATTTAATAAAATAACATCCGCATCTTCAATTTCTTTTGCCGGTGCATATCCCATCATTTCAAAAATACCCGCTAAAGTTTCACCATCACGTTCATTTGCTTGACAACCATAAGTATGAATATAATATGTTTTTCCTTTACCTACATTTACCATATCACTTGGTATTTCAAAAGCATCTTTTAAATGATCCACTTGTTTTCTACTTCTTTTTTGAGCCTCTTTTAAATTTGGCCCTTTAAAATATTCACTATAATCTTTCATTTTTTCACCACATTTCTTTCCTATTATATACATAAAGTTAACTTTTGGCTAGAAAAAAATAAGGACTTATCAGTCCTTATCATTTTTATCTTATCCAAAGAATCCATCTGGTTGAATTGAGAAGTATAATACTTTTCCTTCAGGAGTTCCTTTGAAAACTCCTTTACAATGACCTGCAGCTTCTTCAGGTGATAATTCAGTTTCACATTCAAATTCAGCTTTGATTCCTGTTTTTTTAACATATTTACATGATACTTTATCATCAGAATATCCATCAAAGAAATCAATGATTTTTTGAACTTGTCCTGTTTGCATTAATAATTTACATTTTGCCATTTTAATAAAACCTCCATTTACATGTCAGTATTATACAATGATTTCCAAAAAAAAGAAACCCTTTTCATAAAAAATTAACGTAATTCAATAACAAGACGTATTGCGGTAATTCTTTTATCATCTACAATCAAATCATGAAACGAAGGAATACAAATAAGTTCTTTTCCTGTAGGAATAATATACCCTCTTGCAATGGCAATCGATTTAATAGCTTGATTAAGTGCTGCTGCTCCTATTGTTTGAATCATAAGTTTATCCTTTTCTCGCATTAATGATGCAATTGCCCCTGCAACGTGATTAGGAACTGATGTTGAAGATACTTTTATTATTTCCATATTTTTGCCTCCTAATTCACTATATGAATTCCTTATAAAAAAATAACAAAAAAAAGCATCTAAGATGCTTTGTAAGGATGATCCTCATTAATTAAAATTCTTTCAATTGAAATTGGTTGATGCTGTTCATTAAACTCCATAACCACACCTGCCAGTTGCCCCGAATTATCTGATATTAAAAACTTAGAACTTAATCCTCGCATACGAGCAATCACACTATCTAAGTCACAACCAAGTGAACTTAAATAAGGTCCTGTCATTCCTGCATCAGAAATGAACGCAACTTTTCCATCAATAATTCTTTCATCCGCTGTTTGAACATGGGTATGTGTTCCAAGAACCGCTTGTACTTTATCTCGACAATAATAAGCTAGACCAATCTTTTCACTTGTGGCTTCAGCATGAATATCAATAATATGAATATCTTGTTCAAGATTTAAATAATCATCAATATGATCAAAAGGATTCGAGTAACGATTATCCATAAAAACACATCCAAGGGCATTAGTAACACGAATCTTTGTTCCTTTAACATTAAACACCCTTGAAGAAACCCCAGGTAAAACACTTGGTTGATTATAAGGAACCACTAAACGATCCGCTTCATCAATAAAATCAAAAAGTTCTTTTTTATCAAAGGTGTGATTTCCCATTGTCATACAATCAACACCTTCAAAAGTAAAAAAATCATAATGTTTTCTATTTAAACCTTTACCATGTGTGGCATTTTCAACATTTGCGATTACAAAATCAATTTGGTAATCTTTACGAATACGATAAAGATAATCTTCAATCATTTGTCGTCCTACATTTCCAACGACATCTCCTATAAATAAAACTTTCATTTTCTTTCCTCATTTCTAAGTCAAAAACATTCTAACATAACCAAATAAAAAAAGGGAATGATTTTCCCTTTATTTAGCAATTTCACTTGCACGAATTTCTCTTATGACAGTTACTTTAATATGTCCTGGATAAGTTAATTCATCTTCAATTTTTGTCTTAATATCACGTGCAATCTTATGACTTGCAACATCATCGACTTGATCAGGTTTTACAACGATACGAATTTCACGTCCTGCTTGAATTGCGAAGACACGATCAACACCATCGAAGCTTTTAGCCATTTCTTCAAGTTTTTCAAGTCTTTGGATATAGTTTTCGATTGTTTCACTACGGCTACCTGGTCTAGCTGCAGATAAAGTATCTGCCGCAGCAACTAAAACTGAAATAACACTTGTTGCTGGAACATCACCATGGTGAGATTCAATTGCATTAACAACTGTCGCATTTTCTCCATGTTTTTTCGCAAATTTTGCACCTAATTCAACATGGCTACCTTCCATTTCATGATCCATTGCTTTACCAATATCATGTAATAAACCAGCACGTTTTGCCATTTGTTGGTTTAAACCAAGTTCAGCTGCCATAATGCCAGCTAAATGGGCTACTTCTAAGGAATGTTGAAGGGCATTTTGTCCATAACTTGTACGGTATTTTAATTTACCAATTTGTTTGATAATTTCTTTATCAATACGAGAAATACCTAATTCAAATACAGCATTTTCTCCCATTTTACGAATAACTTCATCTAATTCTTTTCTTGTTTTTTCAACCACTTCTTCAATTCTTCCAGGTTGAATACGTCCATCTCTAATTAATGTTTCCAAAGATAAACGAGCAATTTCTCTTCTTACTGGATCAAAACAAGAAATTGTAATAGCTTCAGGTGTATCATCAATAATTAAATCAGCACCTGTTGCCTGTTCAATTGCCTTAATATTACGACCTTCACGACCAATGATACGTCCTTTCATTTCTTCACTAGGAAGAGCAACGACAGTTACAGTTCTTTCTGTAACTTCTTCTTGAGCATATCTGTTGATTGCATTAGCGATAATATCTCTTGATAAATCAGCCGCTTTACTTTTAGCTTCTTCTTCTTGTTCTTTAATATAAGCAGACATTTCTAAAGAAATTTGTTGTTCAACTTGTTTGAACAATTCTTCTTTTGCTTCTCTTGCTGACATAGCGGCAACTTTTTCTAATTCTACGACTTTTGAATCAATTTTATTTTTAAGTTCAGCCTCTAATTTATCTATTCCAGCCTCTTTTTCATTTAATTGTTTGACTCTTTGTGCTAAAACTTCTTCTTTTCCTTGAACAGTAATATCTTTACGTTCAATTTCTTTTTCACGATCAGAAAGTTTATTTTCAAGTTCAATAATTTCATGTCTTTGTTCTTTAATTTCTTTTTCCGCTTCTAACTTTAATTCATAAGCTTGTGTTTTGGCATCTAAAATTGCTTCTTTAACTAAATTATCAGCCTTTGTATTAGCATCATCAATAATTTTTTCTGCACTTACATTTGCTTTTGAAATATTAAGTTTTGCATATATAAAATAAATAAGAACACCTACAGCGATAGCTAGAACATAGGATAAAATAGAGACAATATTCATATTTGGCATAAATTTATCCTCCATTTTTTCTATGTATATTCTTATATGACGTGTTTACGCACAAGTATATTATATGTCAAATTCACATTTTTGACAATATTAAGTTGTCTATGCAAAAAAAGTGATTTAAATTGAAAAGACCTTATATTTTTACATCATGAAAACACTTCTTCTCTTTAATTCATCCTTACAAAAATCATATTATTTAAATTTATAATTGAAAAACAATTCCTTTTTATCAGTTATCACTCTTAAAAAAAAGATAGTCTAATATGACTATCCACTCTCAACTATGGTGAGTATAACATAATTAAATACAATGTTTTCCTTGAAAATTTTACGTATGAAAAAAGGAAGAAAATCTATACTTCTTCCTCATTTGGCATTAATGATGCTTTAATTGCTTCTGTAATTTCGTTCATAATATCAGGATGTTCTGTTAGATAACGTTTTGCATTTTCACGTCCTTGTCCAATCTTTTCACCTTTATAGGCATACCATGCTCCTGATTTATCCACAATATCCTTTTCAACCGCTAAATCAAGCACTTCTCCATCTCTAGAAATTCCTTTTCCATAAATAATATCAACAGAAGTTGATTTAAATGGTGGCGCCACTTTGTTTTTAACAACTTTAATATTCACTTTATTTCCAACAATTTCTGTACCATTTTTGATAGCTTCACTTCTTCTAATTTCAACACGTACTGAAGAGTAGAATTTTAAAGCACGTCCACCTGTAGTCGTTTCAGGATTTCCAAACATAACACCGATTTTTTCACGTAATTGGTTAATGAAAATAATCGTACAATCTGTTTTGTTCATGACCCCTGATAATTTACGTAAGGCTTTAGACATTAAACGTGCTTGTAGACCCATTTGTTGGTCTCCCATTTCACCATCTAATTCCACTTGTGGAACAAGGGCCGCAACAGAATCGACAACAACCAAATCAATTGCTCCTGAGCGAACAAGTGTTTCTGCGATTTCTAACCCTTGTTCACCACTATCTGGTTGAGAAAGAATAAGTTCATCAATATTGACGCCTAAATTTTTCGCATATACAGGATCAATGGCATGCTCTGCATCGATAAAAGCAGCTGTTCCACCTTGTTTTTGAACTTCTGCAATTGCATGTAATGTAAGAGTTGTTTTCC
>JAUNWT010000147.1 GCA_030540195.1 Bacillota bacterium
ATGTAAAATATGCGATTGTGATTATTATTGTAATTGCGATTATTATTGTCTTAGGATATTCATTTATTTTCACAAATTCAAAAGATGCGAAGTTTGAAAATAGTAATCCTTCACAAACAGAAACAAGTGATAATATAAAAAATGATACAACAACTAAAGATACAAAGAAATCGACAACAAAGAAGAAAACAACGAAAAAGGAAACAACATCAGAAATTACGTTTACTAAAAATGCTGATGGAGATTATAGCTTTAAATTACCGGAAGGATATGAAGGAGATACTTTTAAATTAAAAGTTGACTTCACATTTGCAACAACTGTTGATTTGCATGTCAATGGAGATACAAATAGTTATCAAACAGATACTTTTAAAAAAGGTGTTTATAGCAGTAATCTTGCAGATATTTCTGCATCTGATGCATTAAAAGATGATTCTGCTTGTGAAAGTGTTGAATTAGAATTTAATGTTAATGATTTTCAATATTTAGAATTTTCATATAGTTGGAACTTAGGACATCGTTATTATATTAATGACCAAAAAATTCCGTTAGAAGAAAGTGATCATAATGGAACAAGATCTAATGGTATGGTTAGAACATTTAAGCTAACGTTGGATAAATAATGAATTTACCTAATAAACTTACAATTACAAGAATAATCCTTGTTCCAATTCTTATTCTAATTTATATGTTTCCTTATGGAACATTTGGAATTAATGTTCCGGTCTATCATCTACTAAATGCCAATATTTCACTTGTAAATATTATTATATTTGTCATTTTTGCAGTAGCTTCTTTGACAGATTATTTTGATGGACAAATTGCTAGAAAATCAAAGTTAATTACGACTTTTGGAAAATTTGCTGATCCTATTGCAGATAAATTATTAATCAATACAATTTTCTTACTATTAGCGAGTGATGGAACAATTTCAATTATTATTCCTATTATTATGATTTCTAGGGATACAATTGTAGATGCTATTCGTTTAGTAGCGGCAAATAAGCAAGTTGTTATTGCCGCAAAATATTTAGGAAAATTAAAAACAGTAACACAAATGATTAGTGTGATTTTCTTATTACTTAACGATTTTCCTTTTTCCATCATTCATTTACCAGTTGGACAAATAATGGTATGGATTGCTTGTATTATTTCAGTGGTAAGTGGAATTGATTATTTTATGGATAGTAAAGATATGTTAACGGAGTCAATGTAATGAATGAACTTGCTAAATTATTAATAGAAAATGGAATAACAATTTCTTCTGTAGAAAGTTTTACAGTAGGAAACTTTGCGACAATGCTAGGAAGTATTCCTGGCATTTCTAAGGTTTATAAGGGATCTTTGATTACGTATCAAAGTGAAACCAAAGAAAGACTTTTATCAATTGATCATACTTTAATTGAAAAATACGGAGTTGTTTCTAAAGAAATTGCGACTTTGATGTGTGTCAATGGAAAAAGTATTTTAGATACGGATCTTTGTGTTTCTTTTACAGGAAATGCTGGTCCGGATGCAATGGAAGGCAAACCGGTAGGCGAAGTTTATATTGGCATTGCTTATCAAGATGTCGTTGTTTATAAGTTGAATTTAACAGGGAATAGACAAGAAATTGCTTCAAAGGCTGTTGAATTTGCAAAAAAGAAAATAATTGAAAAAATTAATGAAAATTTGAAGAAAAATTAAGAAAAAAAGCATATATAGGGTTAGGAGGTAAAATTATGGCAGTAAAAAAAGATGTTGATACAAAAAAAGAGCAAGCTTTAAATGATGCAATTAAACAAATTGAAAAACAATTTGGAAAAGGTTCGGTAATGAAACTTGGAGATCGTGCTGCAGTTGATGTAGCGGTTATTCCAACAGGTTCTTTAACATTGGATATGGCCTTAGGAATAGGAGGATATCCAAAAGGAAGAATAATTGAAATTTATGGACCAGAATCAAGTGGGAAAACAACTCTTACATTACATGCAATTGCAGAAGTTCAAAAACAAGGTGGAAC
>JAUNWT010000148.1 GCA_030540195.1 Bacillota bacterium
ATAAGAACTGATTTTTAGTTTTTCTTGAACTTCTTTTATTTGCATAATTTTCACCTACCTTCATTATTTCATACATTCAACCAAATAGCCATCATCCTTTAATAATTGAATAATGCCTTTTCTTCCATATAAATGTCGACATCCTACCCCAATAAAATCATGTTTACTACTATTGATACTGTTAATTAAAGTATCTTTCATAAAGATATTTCTATTATAAAGAAGTACATTTAAGTAATTTTCCATATTTTCATTATCTTTTGTTTGTTCAAGTTGATCTAAAATTAAATTTTGTTCATCATCAAAATATTGTGTATTTCCATTATAATAAGCATCAATTATTTTCTTGCTGCCACTTATAAATTCTTTTTTATTTTTAAGTTCTGTTAATATTTCTTGTGAATAATTTTTTGACAAATCTGCAAATAGCTTCATTTGAAATTCCACACCTTCAACTTCTTTAAAATTCTTTTTCTTTTGGGCATAGTCATAAATATAATGATCAATAGCGTTATATATACTTATATTTACTTTCTTTAAAACTTCAGGATCACTATTTACCATTGAACTAATTGCAAAAGCATTATAAGTCACATACCCACTTTTTCCTTCTAATGATTTATATTGTTTCATCACATCTTCAAATAAATCTTCTAATCCTAATTGACGTATCGAATTATAAGACAAGTACTTTGAATATTTCTGTAACTCTTTTTGATCTAAACTACATTCTAAATAAATTGAATCACTTTCATCTAATGCCTTTTCAGTAATTTTATCCAAACTTTTAATAGGATATCTACCTGGATGACATGTTCCAAATAAATATGAATATTCCCCTTTTTGATTTGATACTTTGTAAAGAAACATGCTTGTATCAATGATTCTAGCATTTTCCTCTTTCCTTTGTTTAGTACATCCACTTACTATTACTAAAACAATGATCATAATTAATTTTAAGAACTTTTTCATCTTATATCCCTTCTTTCTAACCAAAACATACACGTTAGAGCAACTAAAAGGTCAATAGTATTCTTTATTTTTTAAAATATTCTTCTAAATAAATCCTTTCACTTTTAGGAATATCTAAAATATCTATAGCTATTTCTAAAGAAACATTTATATTTTTCATCACATTATAAATAGCTCGTATATTATTTTTTCTTATTACCTCTCTTGTTACTTTTTTAGCTGTTCTTTCCTTAATATCTATTTCTATAGCTTGACTTAAATTGCACATAATTTCCAACCCTCTATTTATTTCTTTATTATCTATGTATTTTTTTATCAATCTTATTTTATACTTCGCCTTCATTCGATAGTTTAAGATGATATGTACCAAAGTAAGAATCTCATTATGTTGCTTATATTCTTTTTTAACTTGATAACGATTAGAAATATAAATTCTTACTTTATTAATATTTAATTTATAATTTCTATCTTTTAAAACAGTTCCATCATTATATTCTAAAGATCGTGTTATAAAATATAAATGATATACTTTATGTTTATTTCTTTTATTGATTTGAACATTTTCAATATAATCTAAATTTAAATAAATATTAATTTCAATACGTTCCTTTAAACCAAAATAACAACATATATCCTGTTGTTTATCCTTACAGTTTCCCTTCAAATGAATATATTCTTCTAAAGAACTCATTTTAATATCATAAATATGTTTACTTATTTCTTCTAACGTCATTTCTTTTGCTTCATCCACAAATTCTTGAATAATACGTGAAAGTATTTCTTTATGACAAATCATTTTTTGACAACAATAATCATACATACGTTTTCTATTATATGTCTTATTCATATTCTATCCTCCATAGTATATATTCGTCATGTTATCTTCTTTTTTCTTCAATAAAATAAAAAAAGGAGCTGTAACGAAATAAATTTTTAGAAGTTTAACTTTCGTTGTTAAGC
>JAUNWT010000062.1 GCA_030540195.1 Bacillota bacterium
CCCACACTATTTGATAACCAAAATATGAGCAACCCCTCATTATTTTAAATTACCCATTAAAATAAGAGCAAGTATTGATTCTCTAATAATTACAAAAATAATAACAGCACTTGTAATCATCAATCCTTTTTCTAATTTATTAAGTCGTAGTTCACAATAATGAGAATAGTTTTCTGCTGCTGTAACGGTTTCATCCGCTAAATAAAAATATTCCTCACTCATATCAATAATACGTGTATTTTCATAGCCAATCTCTCTAGCTTTTTGAATTTCTTTTTTTAATGAAGACCATGATGTATTTAATTCTAATAATTTATCTTGATATTGTGGATTTTCTAACTTCGTCAACTGATACTTTCCGCCACCATTCATTAAACCCTCAAAAATAGTATCTAAATATTCAATTAATGAATCATTTTCATTTCCAGAGATTTCTAATTTTATTTCACGTTGTGTGGCTCCTCGAATAATTCCTGCATAATTGATGACTCTTGCATTTCCTTGGATCTTTCTAACATCAGACATGACCAAAATAGTTAAAACTATATGAATTATAACTAAAAGCCCTTGAAAAAATCTTTCAATCTTTCTTTTCTTTTTCATTATTTTCATACATCCTCATTCCTTTGCTAAAAATATATCAAAAATTATAACAAAAAGCAAAAACTCTATGAAATGCCCTTAATTTTCATAGAGTTTGGGAAGAAGATATAAAAAATATCTAAAAGTTACAATATGGTTAACCCACATCTATACTATATAAAAAACAAGACAAAATGAAAACTATTTTACCCTTTCCTGTAACAAGTTACAGGCTTTGTAACAAAGTTCATATAAATTTACTTTTTTAACTTTCAAACAAGTTCTTATATCTCATTTTATATACAAATCTCACTTCATTTATAAGTATTATTATCACCAACAACTATAATTATTTTTAATATTGCATAGTATTATTTAACAATTTCATACTTATTCTTTCCAACTTATAAAAAAAGAACAATCATTTCATAAACAATTGTTCTTTTATAAATATTACCCCTACCTTACTAAGTGGGGCATAAATATATAACTATTTTAAAGTCCTTACTACATAAGGACTTTTTACATGTTCTCAGCATGAGATTATGTCTAAAAATAGGTCATTTTGAGGATAAATTGGGTCAAAATAGGGCAAAAAATTTGGCATATTCACTGTTATGCCAAGTTGGAAGCCATTGAAATCAATGGTTTTGTCATAAAAATATGTGTATTATGATGCTAAAATGATGACTCATAATTAAAAATTTTTTCATGTAATCAGTATCAAAATTAAAAACCTAACAGATTTTGGTCTGATAGGCTTTTATAGTTTATCACCATAAGGTAATGACTTTATGTAATTTTCTATGAATTTCCAATCTGGAGTATAATCTTTTGAGGAATGTTGATGGGCTTCATTATTTATATTTTCTTTATATTTAACAGGCAAGAGTATTTCCGTTTCAAGAATAATGTCTTTTTTAAATGCTCTACCATAAGAATATTTAAATCTTTCCCGTTGCAATAATGTAACAATAAATAGACCAGTGTATAAGTTTAACCAATCAGCCCTTAATACAACCATATGGTCACCTGTTAAGAAACTATCTTTTTGATAAAAAACTGTAGATGTTGTATCACCAATAGTAATAGCATTACCTATCTCAATATCATCAAAATTTTCATTTAATACATGACATTTGCACCCATTATTTTCTTCAGTTCTTGTTATGTAGGGAATAGTTCCATTGTCATCTTTATCACAAACAATTAAATTAGTTTCATGATGAGGAACAGCTTTGTAAATATTATTAAATAAATCACTTAACTTAAATCTTTTCCATTTGTCAATGTCCAATAAATATGGATTTTGATTTTGTTTATTTTTAGTAGTCAAAGATTTATAGTGTAATGATTCTGTATAGTCTTCCATGAATTGCCAATCAGGAATATATCCTTTCTTAGAATATTTTTTATCTTTATCAATCAATGGAGAACCATCTTCATCATATTGAATTGGAAGTTTGATTAATTCATCTTTTACTTTATCTAAAATTCTTGCTCTTCCATAAGAATAAAGTTCTGCTTTTAAATTTAATAAAGTACAAATAAACATTGCACTTTTCATATTCATTTTTTCATTTCTAAAAGTATAAACCTTTACTCCTGGGATAAAGTCTTTTTCTTGGTAAAAGGCATATACTCCTTCTGCTCCAATAGTTATGCAATTTCCTTTTACTATTTTATCTACATTTCCATAATATGCATCTACACCATTGTTTACAGCACTTCTGGTAACATATGGGATATTTCCATTTATTGCTTCATCTATTTTTAATGCTGATGTTGTTTTGCAATCAAATACAGCATCTATTTTGAATTCTTTCCATTCACTTATATTAAGATTCATAAATGTTACCTTCTTTAACTAAGTATGCTAAATAATCATTTATTGTTTTTTGAAAATCAACCTCTGTTAATGTACTGTAATCAGTCTTCATATATGCCTCACAAAGCCATTCATCCTCACCAGTAACTTGTTTCAAAACTGATAAACCATCAACTTCTTTTTTGTCTCTATAAAGTTCTATCCATTTTTCCTCAATTTTTGTCCATTTGCTATCACCATTTTCATCAACTTGTTCAATTCTACCAAGATTTTTCTTTTTCTTAAATCCATCATCTTTGTAGTAACCAAAGAATGTTTTTGTATCTCCGTATTTTTTACCAAGAGTAAATACCATACAACAAGCGGATGCGGATGCACCAGGATAGAATATTTCATTAGGCAATGTAAATACAGCTTCAAGTATATTTTCTTGTAATAATTCTTCTTTTATATTTTTAATTTCTTTTGAATTACCAATAGCACAAGCTACTGGTAATAATACCGCAAGAGTAACAGTCTTATTAAAATTCTTATTAACAATATCAGCTAAATATTTTACAAAATACAATCCTTTAGAAGGGTCTTCTTTTTGATTTTGCTTCCATGTTTTTGTATATTCCTTACACATATGCTTTTTTTGAGCATTATAAGGTGGATTCATCAAAATAACATCAGGATTAGCTCTAATAATTTCATCTTTAAAATCAAAACAATTACCTTTATAAATGTGAGAATTACCGTCAGAATGAATAAGCATATTGGTAGTAGCTAAACCATAAACATTTTCATCATATTCAATACCATATATATGTTTTTTCTTTATTTCTTTCTGTTCTTCAGCTGATACACAGTCATCAAGAGCCTGTGTCATTGCCCTAACAAGGAAAGAACCTGAGCCACAACAAGGGTCAAGGACAACAGATTTTTTATCAACTCTTGTAATTTTTGCCATAAAATCTGTGATATGGTCAGGTGTGAAGGCTTGATTTTTATCAGCTTTACCAACATATTTGTTGAATGTTACAAAGAATAAATTCAACAAATCTTGTCCAGCTGTTGTTTTATCATTTATATAAGGCAAAATGTTGTTTTCTATAAAATTAAGAATATCTCTAAAGTCAGAAGCGTTAAGGTCTCTAACATCTTTACTATCAATAACATCTGTATTAAGAATAGTAAGTTTGCTTGCCTTATTTATATCTTTTTCAAGTAATTTTGTAAGAACACTGGTTATCCCTGCTCTAATTTGAAAACTGTCTAAACCCTCACTTTTATAATTTAAGCCATTCTTTAAAGCAAGAAGACATGTACCCACAAATTGACTTCTTAATTTTTCAGATATTCCATATTTATGTAATTTTTCATTTAAAGTATAAGTATTTTTCATGACTTCTTCTTTATTATTTATGTTAGGTGTAAATAGATTTATATAATCATGCATTGTTACTAATTTTATATGCATGGGTAAATAGTTAGAATCTGAAACAACACCTCTCCACGTCATAATTCTATCATTGTCAGTATTAGCAAGGATGGCTACAATTTTATTTCCTGTTAATTCTTTTTCATATTTTACATATGCACTTAACTGTTCCTTTGCAAGTTTAAGATTCTTACTAAAATCTTTTTTTGTTTCAACAAGTACTGTTACACCATCCTTAACAAATCTTATATCTACTGTTTGATATTTTCTTTTCCCCTTGGAACTTTGTATAGGGGTAAATGGTCTGTTTTCTTCTTTGTATGCTTTTGCATAATCCCATTCTCCAACTTCATTATTTCCTTCAGGATTTAAATCATTATTTCCAATTATATTTATCATTTCATTTCTCTGCATCATTAAAAACCTCCTAAATTATTCTTATTTTACATTCTATTATTTTCACCAATAGTAAATAAATATTATATTATTAGATATTTTTATTATGATGAATTTTTCCCATGAATATAGTAAAATATAAAATAATTATACAGGAGATTTCTTGTCATTGATACATATTATTTGTGAAATTAATGAACAAGAAAGGATAAAAATTATGTCAAAAGAAATTACATTAGATGAATTAGTTGAACTATTTAGTAAGAATAAGCGTTTATTTAAATATGAACTTTTAAATAAATGCAACCTAATTTATGGTTGCTTTTTCTATTGATGAGTTTTCCAAAATAGTTATATATTTATGCCCCACTTAGTAAGGTAGGGGTTAAATATTTATATTCTAACTAATTATGAGTTTTTTTCTTTAAGAAAAGAATTCCCATAAAACTTAATACAACAAATAATACATAAAGGATAAGATGTGTATCATCACCTGTTTTAATTTTTTGTTTATTTGTTGTTATTGTTTTCCCTTTAACTACTGGTGTTTGACTACCATTTGTAGGTTGTCCATTTTTAGGGTTTTCATTATCTTTTGATGGTGTATCAGTAGAAGGTTTGGAAGGTATTGGTGTGTAACTATTTGTAATATCAAATCCTTTAATAGAAGTTGTATAACCTTCTACGACATCTTCTTTAACTTCATAGTTAATTTCTTTACCATCTTTATATTTAACCAAGTTTCCAAAATCATAAATCCATTTAGAATTTTTAGTTACTTCTTTTAATGCAATTTCTTGACCATCCGCAAATAAACGTACTGTAATTTTAGATGGACGCATTTTATCTTGATCATTATAATCATCCCATGTCTTTGTTCCTTTTATTTTAACTGTATCAAGTCCATGTGTGTTTGTAAGAATATAACCCGTATCTTGACTACCTGTAATTCCTACTTGATAACCTTTTACTTCATCTTCAATAACGGTATAGACAATTTCTTTTCCATTTTCATATTGATTTAAATCATCAAATGAAGCATTCCATTGGTTATCTTCACTTAATTCAAGTGTTTTATCTGTATCTTTATTATTGGCATATAAATGAACAATGACTTTTTCTGGACGAATTTGATCGTTGTTATCATTATCATTCCATACTTTAGTTACAGGAACATTTATTTTAGTTACTTTATGGGTATTAGTAATATTATAACCATCGATTGTTGTTGTATATCCATCAACTTTATTTTCAGAAATTGTATAAGTGATTAGTCCATTATCATTATATTTATCTAAATCTTCAAAAGTATATTTCCAATCATCTTTTTTTGTTACTGTTTTTGTTTCTTTTAATTTTCCATTAGCATATAAATTAATTTTAATTTCTTTAGGACGTAGTCCATCTTGATCATTTTGATCATCCCAATATTTTTGTCCACTAATTATAATTGTAGGAATTATTAGACCTAAATTTTGATTTGGTTTATTATAAGACTTTTTGTTTTCACTAAAGATTTCTTCTTTAGATGGCATTTTAATATCAAGAATTGAACCTGAAATTAATTGATCATTTTCTTTTACAACATTATTCTTTTTTACTTTAGAACTTTCTTCATCAGTTCCTTGATTAAAATCCGTAACATCATAATGGCTTATATCCGTAGAATCTTCACCATCCCCTGATTCGAATACAACTTTAAAATCGCCTTCTGGTAAACCTTCAAATTTATAATGACCATTTTCATCGGTTTCAATTGTTGTAGGATGACTTATTATTTCATAAGTTCCATCTGCTTTTTTAACAACTTCTTGATAAGCTTTAGCCGGTGCATAAGAACCATCACTTTGCTTTTCATATAAAGTTACTTTCACATTTTTAAAGCGTGTTTCATCTTTAACATCACCAATTTTTCCATCTTTATCTTTATCAAACCAAATAGTTCCTTCTAAAGAACGTTTAACGATATCAACTTCTGCAGAATCATCTAATAATTTTCCATTTCCATTTGTATAAGAAAGAATATTTGCTAGATGATCTCCTTTGGCAGCAATCGCTTTATATTGAATGTTGATTTTAGCAAATGTATTCATATCCAATTGTTCATCTTTATAAACAATTGCTGTTGGCCATAAACCTTCTAGTCCTTCAAATTCAACATCATCCCCTACATCTTTTTTAGTTGCTTTTGTCCATTTTAAAGGATCCTTTAATTCAATTTCATCAATTTGATTTGCTTTTTTTCCTTTGTAGTCTTCACTAGTAGTAAAATACAATTCAAAATCATTGGCATTATTTAATAATTTTTTATTAATGGATACTTTTGAAATTTCATACTGACCATTCATAATTATGTCATTAACACCATTTTGTGGCATTGTATCAACAGCAATTAAATTATTTATAGGAGCTACACTTGTATTTGTAATTAATAAAGTAAAATCACCTGTATCTTCTAATTCTAATAATCTCTTACCTGTTTTTGATAAATAAAATGCTTTTTCTTTTTTTACAGTAATTGGATAAGATGAGATATTATTATTTTCTAATGAATAAGGTCTTTTATCTTCATCTGTTTGAATTTTAATAACATTATCTAATACATCTTGATCATCCACATCATTCGTTGGATCAGATTCATCACCAATTTTACATGAGTAATGAATTTGATCTAAATCACTTTTTCTTAAAGAAACATTTTTTACTTTCCATTTTAATGTCGTTGTTCCATCATCATTATTTATGATTTCTGGCGTTATTTTTGTACCGTTTGTGACTTTTCCTTGATTTGGAAATTGTGATTGATAATCTCCACCTAAATAAGCACTTCCTTCAATATAAGTTAAACCTTTAGGTAAGACATCTTCATAATAAACGGTTGTCTTTAAATCTGGTATTTGAACATCATCTGCAAAATTAATTTGACTTGTGATTTCATAATCGATATATCGTTGTTTTTGCCCAATATTATAATTATTAATAACTTTATTATCGCTATTTTTTTGTGCCCCTGATTTTTGAATTGAAACTTTATATGGAACTAAATAAAGGGCATCTGCACTGGTTTGACTAAATTGATGACTATTTGTATCTACTTTATAGACACCTTCCTCATAATCAGGAACTGTAAAAAAGTCTCTATTGTCAATTGTATTTAAAGAATGTTCTCTATTTTTAATAAATTTTGTAGCATCACTTGTTGAAGTGATTTTTTCTTTCATCCATGCACTATATTGTTCTCTTGTTATTCCATTAAGTGTTTTTTTATTGTATTTATGAAGTACTTCATCTTTTTCACTATCAGATAAATCATTTGCATTCCATGTATTAGTAACAGCTGTAATCATATAGACTTTATCTGATAAATCATAATTAGGTTTGACATTACATTCAAATCTTGTCATTTGTACCATTTCTGTACTATTTTGTTTTGTATAGCATCCTCTATATTGAACTAGAACACCATCATAGCCCTCTTTAGATGGCGTTTCTGTGAATTCAAAAGCACTTAATGGTTCTGTTTTCATTTGTTCTACACTTAATCTTCCACCTTTATGTCTTGCATATAAATAAGAAAACTTATATCCGTTATCAGAGCTATCTACATTTCCATTGAGTTCAATAGCATCTCGATCAAAGAGAACAAGTTGATCGATTGCTAGAGGAATGTCTTTTGAATCATCTGCTGCACCTACATTATTTTGTGTATATGTGACAGTAAAAGCTAAGTCATTTGTTCCTACAACAGCAATATCATTATCACTTTGTTCAGAATTTGTTACATAAGCTTGTGCCCAATTTTGAGAATTTCTATTTGAATAAATAATACTATGATTTCTTCTTCCCGGTTGTGTCATTGGAAAAGTTTCAGTTTGGACATTATCTGTATTTTCTACGCCAAGTGGAATTGTTTCTTCTGTTGTCGTTGTTTTTGTTATTGATGTTGCATTCATATTAGACACTTTAACAGAAGCATTGGTTGTTCCTTTATTAGTAGGGAAAATATCATTAATTGTTTTTCCATCAGCTTTTTCATAAGGATAAACAACTTGAAATTGATAAGATGAAAAGACCCCTTCTTTTAATCTATCGGCAATATTGTTATAACTTTCACCACTTGGTGTTTTTTGTGGGAAATTTTCATAATCTGTTTTAAAATTCTTAACAGTAACATGAATCGTTGTTCCTTCTTGTACCATCGTATAAGTTCCACTATCATCGCACCATGTAACAGTAGACTTATCACTTAGTTTACCGGCAGCATTATAATTACTATAAGGGATACCCGTTACAGCAGCCCCTCCTGCATTATTAACTCCTGCATAATATAATAAAGGTGTAAATCCACTTTCACTTGCTGATTGAGAGGTTCCATCTTCAAGAACAACTTGATAATCACTTAGATCAATATCAAAAGTAAAATCTTCACTACTATCAGGCATTTCAACACCCTTGATTGTATTTCCTGGTTTTCTTATTTCTAAAGCAACTCCAAAAACTTGGATAAATCCAGTAACATCATGTGCATTTGGATCTTCATCATTGATTGGATAATCCTTCGCATTATTTGCATAATGACTCCTATCGAATTTATATTTATTTTTTTGTTTATTTAAATTACCTTTCTTTAAAACAATATTATATATTGGTGCTGACGTAACATAGACATCTTGAATGCCACTTACAACTATAGAATTACTTTCATTTTCATCAGCGTAAATAGTAATATTTGGCGTAATAATATCCCCTTGATGTTTATTTCCTACTTCTAACACAAAGGATTCATCAATTTGTCCTGAAGCTTGTAAATCTGCATTAATTAACTTTTTTATAACATAAACTCTTTTATCACCATTGACACTATCACTTACTACTTCATGTCCACTTGTGTTTATTTTTAAATCTTTGTCAATTTCAATTCGGTAATACAAATCATGTGTTTGTTTGTTTAAATCATTAATACCTGTACGAACAGTATAAGTAATATTATCAAAAGATCTTACAATATCATTACTATTTGAATCATCGTACCCTCTATTTGTTTGAGTACCTTTGATCCAACATTTATCATCCATTTTAAGAGCACCGTTTATCGCTTGATCTACAGTACCTGTTAAAATACCATAACCAAAAGCATCACCATTGTTATAAATATTTCCTTCTTTTTCTTCTTTGGTAAGTATATGAGCATATTCAAAGCTTACACTACTCTCTCCCTCTGCAAATACGCCTACTTGAAATGTTGTTATAGCGATGCATAAACACATCACTAAACAAAATATTCCTTTAAACTTTTTAAAATACTTCTCCATTTTTAACACCTTCCCTTTAAAACTAAATACAAAAAGCCACCTACATTTATCTCCATAAGTGCAACTGGCTGGCATTTTAAAGCCCCTCTAGCTTTGCGTCATAACCTTTCGATTATTTTGCTGATATTCATTTGTAACTTCACGTACAATATAAATTATTTATTAAAAAATTTGAATAGTATTCCATTCCCTTGTCACAGTTTACATTCTTTGTAACAAAAGAGCTTAGCTTTCGCTAAGCTCACTAATCATGTGCTTTTTTCTTTAAGAAAATAATTCCTAATGCACTTATGACAACAACGAATCCATAGATAAGAATAGATGTATCATCACCTGTTTTTATTTTAGATGCTTTTTTTACATTTTGACTACTTGTCATCTTTACTTCTGGATCATGTAAATCACCAGAAACAACTGGGGTTACTTGTGGATTATCTTTTTTATCTATATTATCTTTTGAATCTTGTTTATTATCATCTGATGGCTCATTTGGTTTTATAGTATCATTTGCTACAAAGATCCATTTACCAATAAATTGAATTCCTGATTCTGTCATCACTTTACTATTAGCATCCCAATCAACAAATTTCCATACTCCGTTATTTTCTGTATCAACATAATCTTCAAATTTCTTATGTTTACGATCAATTTGTACTTCTTGATCTTTATAATATTCATTTTCATCAATAGGTGTTAAAGCTAAAATTCCTTCAGGTAATTTCATACCTTCAGTACCACTTTCAAACTTATATTCTGCATGATTACCAATATTTAAGTTTGTCGCAATTTTACAATTGCTGTCTGTTGTATGTCTTTCTAAGTAGAACATTTTAAACTCACATTTTTCACCATTGTCAATTCCATTTTCTTTAGCATATTCTTCAACACAGAATGTACTATCAGCTGAATGATGAGCACCACCTAAGTCAATTACAAGTTTTCCATTAATGAAAACATAAACATCATCATCTCCACTAAAACTAAAGTATTGGTTTGCTCCTTTTTTATAAATAAAGTCACCATCAACAATCATCCCAAAATGATAATTATGATTATAAAGTTTTTCACTACCTAAATGATCTAATGGGAAAAATCCTTCATTTTCTCCATTTTCACCATTATAAAATGTCTTATTTGTAGCATCATATTTAATATCTTTTGTCGAATCAAAAATATAACTTACTTTACCATCATTTTGAGTAGTATCTTCTTTTAAAATCATTTTATTATATTTGTTATCTACTTTATTTAAAGCAAAATCTGTATTATAGAAATTCTTCAATCTTAAATAAGCATAATCCATACAACTTGAACACTCATCAACTGTTTTTAATTTTCCTTGATTATATTTATTTTCTGTTTCATCATAATTTCCTACAGATAAAATTTCTCCAAGACCTCTCACATTTAAAGCTGCAATTCTTGCAGAACCTGCCTTACCATTTAATCTTAACTTAATATTTCCTGTTCCTTGAGGGACATCAACAACAATTTCAGGGAAAAATCCATTTACTACCTTTTCAGTTGCAAGCACTTTATTAGTATCATCTAATATATCTAATGTTAAATCACTATCTAATTCTTTTCCATTTTCATCTTTTTTAACATCAATATAATATTTTATTTTAAGACATTGATTTGTCTTAATATCCGTATTAAATACAATTGATGAATCATTTAAACACTTAACTCCATCACCATCTTGTTGCCAATAGTCAACACCTTCTTCATAAAGTTCACCACTATCCATATCCTTTTTCATGCTATTATAATTAGTTGAAGTCCAGCCTTCTTTTAAGAAATTTGTTCCATCACAACTTTTTCCTAAAAGTTGTTCATATTTAATAGCATTATTATTTTCAGGTAATAACTTAAGTGCCGCAATTTTACCCTTATCTGATGAAGTATCTTTTCGATAAATATCAATTGTTATTGAATCATTAGTGCCTGTATTAAAAGTAGGACCATTAGAACCATTCATATCTTGTACATGCGTACTATCTAATAAAATACTATTATCTGTATTTCCTATAATTTTGTAATCTAGTCCTTTAACATCTCGCCAATATTCAAATTTATAAGTTGTTTGTGGGGTAACAATAAAGCTTTTTGTTAAATGATCTTGTACACCATAATTTGCAACACCATCATCATCTTGTTGCCAAATGGTTCCTAATCCTGAATGTAAAACACCATTTGTCCCAGATGATAAGGTGTTTTCTAAAGTCCATCCTTTTGTATAAAATGGGGCATTAGAATCTCCAAATATCATTTCATATTTTGTACTTGTTGGTATTGAATTTTCATTCATAAATTTTTTAAAAATAGAATATGTTGTATATATTCTCTCTTCTTCGTTTTTATTATTAAGAACTTCTTCTTTACCTAAAGCCAAATTCTTATAAATTGTTTTTGCGGCTGATTCAATGGTTTCTTTTTTATAAACAGGTAATCCATTATCTCCTAAGGTATCTTCAACAAGTCCTTTTGTAACTTCATTACTTTCAGACATACCACCTAAACTTTCCATTCCATTGTATAGGGCATATTCATAAAATAATCCATCCGCATCATAATCATAGAGTTGTACTGGCAATGAAATACTATCCGTTATTTGTTCTTTTGCTTGAACATTAAGTGTAAAAAGTGAACCAATCATTGTTGCTGCTAGTGCATAAGATATCATTTTCTTATTCATATTCCTCTTCCCTCCATAAAAAAAGCCGTAGTCATCCTGTCTGTGTGCTTAAAAATTGCAACTCAGCCAGCTTCTCTACGGTTCAGCTCTGTAGCTTTGCGTCACTATCTTTCAATAGTTTTGCCAAAGATTTACTTTTCAACTTCTACTTACAGTATAAAGTATATTTTTTGTTACCTCAACATTTTAGTCATCTAATGTAACAAATTACATCATTTGTAACAAAAAAAGAGTAACCTAAGCTACTCTTCTCATACATAAAACAGTACAGATATAATCTCTTGCATCTCTACTATTATCAAATTTTTTATTTTCATGACTAATATACTGTGCTGCTTCATTCCATTCTTTTAAAGAATAATCATTAATATTAATCTCATTTATTCTATGAAACTGATAGAAAGTAATCCAGCGATAATGTACTAAATCTGAAATAAAATCACTACCAGTTATCTCCTTTATTCTTTCTAATAATTCCATATCTAAAATCCTTTCATATTTACAATCTTTGTTATGGCTAGAAGGTGTTAAAAATGTAAATTATTAAGCTGTAAATATTTTAATATTCATTTTTATTTTTTAATAAGAATATTCCTATTAATGATGTAAACATCATTAATAATAAAAATACATAAGATGTTGTATCTCCTGTTTTAACAGAAGATTTTTCTTTATTATCTGTTTGTTTTTGATCATTATTTATTTCTTGACTTTTAGATTCATCTGATGAATTAGATGAAACATTGTTTGTATTTTGGAGAGGTTTTTGCTGATTATTTTCTTGACCATCTTTTCCATCAGTTTCATCTTTTTTATCGTTATTTACTGTATTTTTATCATCTCCTTTAATATCATTATCTTTTTTATCATCTAAATCTTTATCTGAATCATTATATTGTGGATCAACAATATACTTATCTTCTATGATTGTTGATGTATCAATACTTCCATCTAATTCAGGTAAGGTATATCCTTCAGGAAGTCCACTATTTCTATAAATTTCACCTAAAACAGTAAGTTCACCTAGATGACCACTTGCTCTTGTTTTATTTGCATCTTCTTTATTAGGGAAAAGTGCACTTGATCCACCAACTCCACTTGTAGAAGCAAAAGTAAACCAAGCATATCTTTCTACAAAAGAAAGATCATCTAAACCAGCAACATCATCAAAACCATTGATAACATAATTCATAAATTCTTGAACAGCTTCATTATGTTCATCATGATCACCATCATATGGATGCCAACTAGCATTCGATTCAAAAGCAGCCACCGCAAATTCAGTAATCCATACTGGTTTTTGATATTTTTCATGGACATTTGTAATATAATCTAAAAAATTTTTTGCTGCATCTTTAGGTGTAAAATCTGTACCATCCAATCCAATATACCCTGGATAATTATGAATTGCGATAAAATCATCTTTTGTATCAAGTTCATTCCAATACTTTTCAAGCCAATTATCTTCTTCAACAGCATTACCTGAAATTGCTGGTGAACCCACTTTAAGACCACTGCTATGAAAAGTCTCATTGTAAGAAGCTGAAACCTTATAATCCATATTTGCTTCCTTTACATAATCAGGTTCATTAAAACTTAATACTTTATCATACCCTGCATTTTTTAATGAATCTAACCAACTGTCAATATCCGTTGCATCATTATAAATCATAGGAACAAATTCTAAATCACTATTGGCTACATCTTCTTCATCAAAAGGCTGTTCACCCCAATTGTAATACCAAGAAAGTCCCATATTTTGTGCATAGCTTAATGAATTGCTTGCACCATTTTCTTCGTTATAAAAACCTAACCCTTTTTTTGAAACGTAGAATGTACGTTCGCTTACATTGACTTCATCCTTATTTTCTAATACTGCCACAACTCTTACAGTATGTTTCGAAACTTCTGTTGTATAAACAGTTGTTTCATTTGTATTTTGATCAACCGTTTTTTCAAGTTTTCCATCAAAATAAATATCATATTGTTTTACCTTAGCTGATGTTAAAAGATTCCATTTAACATCAATACCTCCTGCAGCAACAAGCTTTCCTTTTTGTGGTGATTGTAAAGCTGTTGTTTTCCAATCATCATAAGGATTTTCTTTTGCTTGAACTGAAGAAATACAAGGTGTAAGAAGAAGGGCTGCACTTAAAAGTGCAACACCTATCTTCTTTATTTTTTTATTCTTCATCATTAATCTTCCTTACTTCTTTTTCTAAGAGTACAATATCCCCCAGCTGCAGCCATAGCAAGTAATGCATATGGTACATAATTCATTGTATCTCCTGTTTTTACTTTAGATTTACTTGATGAAGTTTTCTTAGTAGTACTTGATTGTTTACTACTATCAGTTGTTTTGTTATCTTTGTTTCCAGTAGATGCTTGGTTGTCTTTATTTTCACCTTGACCATCATTATTTGATGAATTATCTTTACCATCATTTTGATTATTGTTGTTACCTTGATTGTCACCTTTGTTGTCATTATC
>JAUNWT010000149.1 GCA_030540195.1 Bacillota bacterium
AACTTACGCTGTTCCCAAACTTAGCAACATTTTTATGTGTTATGTAAAAATAAGTATTATATTTCTAATAATAATTCTTATTATTTTAGTAATTTCATAAAATTATCTAGTTCTGCTTTTGCTTCTGGTGTTGTACCTTCTAATTGATCTAATAATTCAAATAATTCTTTAGATGTTTTTTCAATTTCTTGTCTTACATCATTTAATTCTTTCATTACATCAGGTAAAGGTATGACTTCTTCCTCTTCAAAAGTATCTACGTATCGAGGAATGTTTAAATTATAGTCATTTTCTACTATTTCTTCATAAGAAGCAACATGTGCATATTTATCTACATCTACTCTATTTTTATATGTATCAATTATTTTATTAATATTTTCTGCTGTTAATTTATTTTGATTTTTTTCCTTAGTAAATTCTTTAGAAGCATCAATAAATAAAATATCTTTACTATCTCCTCTTGCTTCTCTACCTTTAAAAACTAATACACATGTTGGAATACTTGTTCCATAGAATAAGTTTGCAGGCATTCCAATAACTGCATCTAATAAATTTTCATCTATAATATTTTTACGTATTTTACCTTCTGAACTTCCTCTAAATAAAACACCATGAGGTAAAACAATAGCCATCGTTCCTGTTTTTTCTAGGTGATATAATCCATGTAAAACAAATGCATAATCTGCTTTAGAAGCAGGTGCCACTCCAAAATTAGAAAATCTAGGATCTTTTTCTCTACTAACACTTTTAATATCCCATTTTTGAGAATATGGTGGATTTGCGACAACTGCATCAAATTTCAATGGTGTTTGTACTCCATCTTTTTCAGCAAATGGCCAATCTCCATCAAGAGTATCCGCCCTTCTAAGTTCCATATTACGATAATTAACCCCGTGCATCATAAGGTTCATACGTGCTAAGTTATATGTCGTTGTATTTAATTCTTGTCCATAAAACATAACGCTTCCTTTTTTATCATGATTAGGTAATTCTTTTTGTACTGTTAATAATAATGATCCTGATCCCATTGTAGGGTCATATACTCTAAATTGTTCATCAGATTCTTTTACATTATAGGAAACCAATTTAGCTAATACTTGGCTTACTTCATGAGGTGTATAGAATTCCCCTCCCTTTTTCCCTGCATTAGCAGCAAATTGTCCTATTAAATATTCATAAACATCTCCTAAAATATCATGTCCTGAATCATCTTTAAAATTAAAATCATCTATCATTAACACAATATCATTAAGAGCTTTAGCACGTTCATTTGTACTACTTCCTAATCTTGTATCCCCTAAATTAACATCAGAAAACACATTAGCAAAATCATTTTCAGCAATAGGATTACGTTTAGCGTTTATATTAAATGAATCAAACATATCTTGGAAATCACTAGCTTTAATCTTATGGTTGTTGATTTTAGATACAATTGATTCCCATCTATATTCTAAAACAATTGCATATCCTAACCCTTTACTAATTTCTTCTAAATATTCATCTTGTTCTTCTTCATCTGTAACGTCATAAAATTCTTCCATATAATTATCTTTTAAATAATCATCTTGATTCTTTGAAAGATATCTATAAAACATAAATGGTAATATATAATTTTTATATTCACTTGCATCCATAGTTCCACGTAATTTATTAGCCATGGACCATAATTTTGTAGTTATTTCAGTTGCATTACTCATTTTTATAATTCTCCTTTATATAAACATTCTTTTTAAACATGTTTTTTTCAAATTTTTTAAGATTTCTAGCTCTCGCTGATGAAGGGTAATAAGGTTGTCGAGTTGTGAGAAATATTGACCGACTTGC
>JAUNWT010000063.1 GCA_030540195.1 Bacillota bacterium
TATCAATTTGAAATAAAATAATTGATATTTTCATCTACTTTGTCAACAGACTGAAGCAATTTCGGTTGAAATTGCTTTTTATCTTGTTCTTTGTAATGATTTTTTAAGAATAGAATCATCAATAAAACGGATATATGTTTCTAAGGTTTTTTGTCCATAAGTAAAACGTAATTTTGTTTTCTTTGGATAAGTCACTCTTTTGATTTTTCTATAATCAAATAAAACACGACCAATTAAAACTTGTCTTTGTCCAAAATAAATAATCCATTGAATCATTAAATAGAATACAAAAGAATAAATAGTTAAAGCATTTAATGGTAAATAAATGCTATCAACATCACCACTTAATAAATGTGTAATCATGTAATAAACACAATAAACAAACATTACTAAATAGATAACAATGATAATTGCATAGAATATTTTCCCTTGCATGTTTAAACCACAAATCATCGTATCATCTTTTTTCTTTGTTTTAATAATTGTAGCTACGAAATTAATAACAAGATAAGTAATCCAAATTAAAATAACAGCTACTAAAATAGGTAATAAATATTTTAAATCTCCCATAAAAGACGCTCCTTTAAATAATTACCCTATTATTATACAAGAAAAAACAAAAATAGTATAGATAAAATAATAATACAATGTATCTTTATGATACAATTAGGATAAAGAAAGAAGAAAGGAAAAAACAATGGAAATTACAAAGGAAATATTAGAAAGCATTTTAGACGCATATAGCTATGAAATTGTTTTTGTAGATCGACAACATATTGTGCGTTATATGAATAAAACTGCAAAAGAACGCTATGGAAATCGTGTACAAATCAATCAAAGTTTATTTAATTGTCATAATGAAAACTCTAGAGTTAAAATAGAAGAATTTTTAAAAAGAGCTGATGCTGGTGAAAATGAAATGTTTGAAACCTATAATACAAAAACAGGCGAAAGAGAATTCTTTGTGCCTGTTAGAAATCATGATCAGCAAGTCATTGGCTATTTTGAAAGACATGAAATGCCATGGGATGAAAATAATCCAGAAATCCCTGTAACAGAATATTGGAAGCATAGAAGATAAATTTTATCTTCTTTTTTTACGAATAATGACGAGCATAATATTCATCAAAAGTTAAACCACTTTTTTTGATTTTTTTGGCCAGTGCTTTACCAACATAGCGAATATGCCATGCTTCATAGCGATAACCGGTGAGATTATCTTTACCTTCAGGATAACGTAAAATAAAACCATAAGAACTTAATTGTTTTAAAAGCCAAGTATACTGTGGATGTTTTTCCACATCTTCATATTTATACTGGTCTAAAGCGATATCAAGACCTAAACCGGTGGTATGTTCACTATGACCAGGGCGAGAACATGTTTCATCAGCTCTTTCAACACTATAAGTTTCTACCATGTGATTATAAATTTCCTTTTGCCACGATGTTGAACGATAGCCAGAAGTTACATAGAGTTCAAATCCTTTATTGGCACAAGCTTGTTTTAAAGCTTGAAAATCTTCATAAACAACTTTTCGAGCAGTATGTTTACGATAAGGATTTTCATAACTACCAGTATTTGTATTGATTTCAATAAGATCAAAAGGCTTATAATTTTCATCAAGTTGATAATATTTATTAACAAGGGTATTTAAATAATTGGGATGTTTTTGTTTAATGATTTTTTGATAAAAATCATAATCTCGATTCATATTAACGAAAGTAACGACTTTTTCTTTGTTTAAATTGGGATGAGATTTTTGGAAAGAATCGTATCTTTTTTTATATTCTGGATGATAATAACTAATTGTTGATATTTTTATTTCTTTTTGCTTGTTTTTAGGAATAAATAGAAAAATACCTAGAATACAAATAATAAGGAATAGGAGAATGACTTTTTTTCTTTTCATAGAGACCTCACATTTCTATATCAATATCCTTATTAGTAATCGTTTGTTTAATATGATTTTTAAATTCTTTAATAATACCAATGTGATCTTTTAAAATACTATGTTTACTAGCAAGAGTAGAAGTATATTCTTTAAGAGGATAAATTGTAACAATGTGATCACTATAATGATTGATTAAAGGAATATAGGTGATGTTTTCAATCATTATTTTCTTTTTCTTTTTTATAAAATTAAAAGAAATCATTCCTTCTAATTGATTATAAACACCTTTCATAGTACTTAAAAAATTACCTAAAGAATAAATAATAAGTGTATTTTTGATTTTTATAATAGGTTGAATAAGATGAGGGTGATTTCCAATAACCACATCAACCCCTAGATTTGCAAAATAGTGAGCATATTCTTTTTGTAAAGGAGAGATAGAAGTATCATTTTCCTTGCCCCAATGAACAGCAACAATGATCACATCACTTTGTTTTCTTGCTTTTTGTACATCTTCTTTAATTTGTTTTTTATCCAATTGACCTAATACATAAGGAGAAGCTTTTAATTGTGCTTGGATTGTTTGATAGTTTGACGTTTCATTAATACCAAAAGTATAAGAAAGGAAACTAAAACGAATACTATTTTTTTCAATAACTCTTATTGTTTGACGATCTTCTTGATTTTCATATAAACCAGAAAATAAGATTTCTGGATGTTGTTTCCAAATTCTTGTTGAAGAAAGAAGTGCATCCTTTCCTAAATCAAGAGAATGATTCGTTGCGCCACTTATCATATTAAAACCGGTATCTTGTAAATCGTTTATTAATGCTTCAGGAGAATTGAAGTTTGGATAACCCCTAATTCCATATTGATCACCAGCAATCAAAGTTTCTTGATTGATATAAGCTAAATCATGATTAGAAATATAATTTTTCAAATGCTTATAACAGGGCTTAAAATTATATGTATTACTTTCTTTTGCGAACGTAAAAACTTTTTCATGAATGATATTATCGCCCACAGCAATAAAAGATACTTGATTTGGTTTGGAAAAATAAAGGAATAAGGAAAGACAAAGAGAAATGGAGAGAATGAGGATAAGGAGTATTTTTTTCATAAAGAAGCAACCTTTCTTTTTTGTTCTAATTGTATTATTATTTATTTATTGAAAAATAAACATTTTGGAGATAAGAAATGAAAAATAGTGAAACAAAAGAAGAATATGAAATAGAATATCAAAATGTCGATTATTATGGTGAATATAAATATTCTGATTTATTATCAAGACTCTCAAATCTTGCAACTAAAAATGCGATAGAAATAGGCTTATGGAATGAAAGCTTCAATGGAAAATATGGATGGGTTTTAGTTAAACAAACAGTAAAACTTAAAAGACCGCTTTTAGTAGGTGAAAAATTAATGATTTCTACCCGTGCTAAAGGAGAAAGAAAAATTCAATACTTTAGAACCTATGACTTAAAAGTGAATGATGAAGTTATTGGGGGTATTTATTCAATTTGGACATTAATAGATATTGAAAAAAGAAGAATTGTTAGACCACAAAAAGTAGGAATAAGTATTCCTGAATGTGAAGAATATCCAAGTTTTGTAGAAAAGTATGAATCCCTTTTAGATATAGAAACGCAAAAAGTTCAAACAAGAGAAGTTATGTATAGCGACATCGATTTAAACAAACATATGAATAACGCTCGTTACTTAGAATGGGTCATGGATCTTCTCCCACAAGAAAAAAAGCAAGATTTCTTTATTGATGAAATGACCATGCATTATTTAAAGGAAATAGCACCTAAAAGTAGGGTGGATTTATATTATGGACAAGAAGATGATTGTTTTAAAATAGAATTTAAGATTGAAGAACAGACACATTTTGTCATATCAGGAAGATATATAGAAAAGTAAGTATAATAAGATAAAGTTTATCATAATATAGTATATCGTAATATACTACAAAAAAGTGATTCTCATTTAAAACAAGAATCACTTTTCTTATCTATTAATACATTGCAGGAGTTGGAACTTCGTTTTTAGAGGTATCTTTTGCATCTGCAATACCTGCTTCAGTTGTAATGAACAATGAAGCAATACTGCAAGCATTTAATAAAGCACTACGAGTGACTTTAGTTGGATCAATGATACCTTTTTCAAACATATCGACCCATTGACCATTTTTAGCATCAAAACCATAATTCTTTTGTGCAGCTTTTTGACTTTCAACAATATCTTCTGCATTATATCCAGCGTTTTCAGCAATTTGTTGGATTGGAGCAAATAAAGCTTCCATGACAATATGAATACCTTTTTGAACATCGATATTATCGGATTTTAATTGAGGTTTTACTTCTTTATAAGCTTCTACTAAAGCAGCACCACCACCAATAACAATACCTTCTTCAACGGCGGCTTTCGTAGCGTTTAAAGCATCTTCAATACGTAATTTCTTTTCTTTTAATTCACTTTCAGTTGTTGCTCCAACTTTAATTGTTGCTACACCATTCGATAATTTACCTAAACGTTCTTTTAATTGTTTTTGATCATAAGAAGAAGTTGTTTTCGCTAATTGATTTTCAATACTTTCAATACGTTGTTTTAAACTATCTGATGGGTTATTACCAGAAATCATTGTTGTATGATCTTTTGTGACAATGACTTTTTTAACAGTTCCTAATTGATCTAATGTAACATCTTTTAATTCCATAGAAAGATCTTTATTAATAAAGGTACTACCTGTAAGAGCAGCAATATCTTCTAACATTGCTTTTTGGTTATCACCAAATCCAGGAGCTTTTGTTGCAACAACATTGAATGTACCTCTTAATTTATTTAAAACAAGAGTTGAAATGACTTCATTTTCAAAATCATCGGCAATTAATAATAAGGGTTTGTTGCTTTGAACGATTTGTTCAAGAACAGGAAGAATTTCTTGTAAGTTATTAATTTTATGATTTGTGATAAAGATATAAGGGTTTTCCATTTCAACAGACATTTTATCTTGATCTGTGACCATATATGGAGAAACATAACCTTTATCATATTGCATACCTTCATTGATTTCTAAGACATTATCAAAACTATTAGATTCATCAACATTGATAATACCATTTTTACCAACTTTATCCATGGCAGAGGCAATTAATTGACCAATTTCTTCATTACCTGCAGAAATAGTCGCTACTGAAGCAATATCTTGATTTGTTTCAATCTTATGAGAATTTTTCAATACGACATCAGCAACGGCTTTACCGGCTTTTTCAATACCTTCACGCATTAAAACAGGATTAGCTCCTTTATCCACAGCTTTTAATCCATTAACAATCATATTTCGAGCAAGAATAGTAGCTGTAGTTGTCCCATCACCAGCGACATCATTGGTTTTATTGGCTACTTCATAAACAAGCTTAGCTCCCATGTTTTCAAATTTATCTTCAAGCTCTATTTCCTTGGCAATACTTACACCATCATTTGTAATCAATGGTGAACCATATCCTTTATCTAAGACCACATTACGTCCTTTAGGACCTAATGTCACACTTACCGCATCCGCTAATACATTTACACCTTTTAACATTGATTGACGTGCATCATTTGAAAATCTTACTTCTTTACTCATAAATATCTGCCTCCTTATTCAAATTTCGCAATAATATCTTTTTCATCAATAACAATATAATCTTGATCATCAACAGTTACTTTCGTACCTGAATATTCTTTGTAAATAACACGATCCTTTTCTTTTAATGATGAAGTGCATTCATCACCAACGGCAATAACACTGGCAATAGATGGAACTTCCTTCTTTTCTGTCGATAAAACAATTCCACTTGTTGTTTTATTTTCCTTTTCTTCTTTTTTAATTAATACAAACTTATGTAATGGTTTAATCATACTATTCACTCCTTTAGCACTCTCTGTATCCTTGTGCTAATTTGTATTATAGTCGTTTATGTTAACTGAATATGAATTTTTTAGCACTTGCTAAACTTGAGTGCTAATCATAGTTACAAAAAAGTGCCTACTTTACCAAATAAAAAAGATAATTTATGATGTTAGTGAAAGGAAGGATAAGAAATGATTAATAAAGAAAATTGGAAAGAAAATTATACACATATTTCAAATGAAGTTATTGATAATGAAAAGGTTTTAAGAGTTGTTAAAAGTGGAAAAATTAATGAATATGATGAAAATACGTACGCTAAATTAGTTGATTCATCATTTCATAATGGAATTATTGAAGTGAAGATGCTTAGTCGTTTATTAAAAGATGCTCCTGATTTTGCAAGAGGATTTATTGGTATTGCTTATCGTATTAATGAAGATGATACAAAATTTGAATCTTTTTATGTAAGACCTACAAATGGTAGACAATGTGATGATCCGGTAAGAAAACAACATGGTTGTCAATATTTTTCTTATCCAACATATACATTTGCCTATTTTAGAGAACATGGAATTACAAAATATGAAAATCAAGTAGATATTGATTTAAATGAATGGATCAGTTTAAAAGCGGTTATTGAAGATGAAAAAGCAACATTCTATTTAAATGATAATCCTCAACCATTATTAGTAGTCGATCAAATGATTCATGATAAATCAATGAGAGGAAATATTGGTTTCTTTGTAGATATTGGAACTGAAGCTTTCTTTAAAGATTTAAAAATCACATACTTTGACTAAAAAATAGTGTTTTCGTTTGAAAACACTATTTTAATATACTTTCCATATCGAATGGAAGAGGGCATTCAATTGTCATAGGTTGATTACTTAAAGGATGAATAAATTCCAAACAATAAGCATGTAAAGCCATTCTTTTAATTCTAGAAGAAGCTTTTCCATAAAGCGAATCACCAACGATAGGATGATGTAAATGATTTAAATGAACACGAATTTGATGTTTTCTACCTGTTTCAATTTGACATTTTACGAGTGTGTAATTACCTTTTGTTTTGATTTCTTTAAAATGTGTGATGGCTTCTTTACCAGTTTTAGAAATACACATTTTATTTTTACTATGACGATCTTGACCAATTGGTAAGTTGACTGTCATTTCTTTTTTAGGTAAATGTCCTTGAACGATGGCAAGGTAGGTTTTCTTGATTTCTTTGGAAGCAATCAAGGCATCAAAGTAAGATTGTAACAAAGCACACTTACAAAACATCACAAGCCCGGTCGTACCTCTATCTAGGCGATGGAGATAACGAATGGGTAAATCTTGATGAGTTTGTTTATAATAATAACTGACATAATTACAAAGAGTATCTTTTTTACTTTTATCATCAGGGTGAATAATGAGGTTGCTAGGTTTATTGACGATACATAGCAAGTCATCTTCATAGATGATTTCTAAGGAACTTTCTTGTTCAATAAAGTCTCTTCCTTGTTCATAGGCTTTAATTGAAAGAATATCTTTATTTTTTAAAACGGTTTGATAATCAACATAAGTATTATTTAAAGTATAGTTTTTATTTTGACGAAGTAAGTGAATTGTTTTTTTAGAAAGATGCAGATAATGAAAGAATTCAAGAAGCGTCATTCCTTGAATTCTTTCATCAATTTCTATTACTAAATGATTCTTTTCTTTATGATAATGCATAAACTGTTACTTTGATATCAATTGTGATATCTAAACCTTGTAAAGTATCTAAAACGCCACGTTTTTCTTTTTTAATATGATAATAGTGTGGTGTCATCATTAAAAGATTTAAAGCATCTTCACGATTAGAAATATGAACTTTTTCTTTAAAGTCATAACTTTTCACTTGATTAAAATCTAAACGAATATACTTATCACTTTTTACTTTGATTTCATCATAAATCAATTCTTTAATTTCAATTAAATGTTGATTATTGGCAGTAACATGAATAATATAACCATCTTCCTTTAACGTTCTTTTCAATTCATCTTGATTAACAACAGTAAATAAAGCACAAATAAAATCTAAACTATGATCTAAGATAGGAATGTTTTTAGAATTTCCTACAAGCCAAGTAATATCTTTGCGATAACGCGTTGCCATATCAATTGCAATCTTAGAAATATCTAAACCATAGATATCACTGTTTTCAAAATGCTTCTTTAAACCTTGAGTATAATATCCTTCACCACACCCTAAATCTAAAATACTTAAATGATCTTGATGCTTGAATTCATCGATACACGTAATCACTTGATTTAAGATAGGATCATAATAACCTTTATTTAAGTATGCTTTTCTTGCCACAAGAGATTCTTTACTATCTCCTGGATTGTTAGTAGCTTTATCGGGATTTAATAATAAATTGATATATCCTCTTTTAGAAATGTCATAACAATGATTGTTTTCACATTTAAGTGTTTTGTTTTCTAAATGAAGTTGTTGATGACATTTGGGACAAGCTAATAATTTCATAGTATCACCTCGAATGTATTATAACAAAAGACAATCTAAAAATTAACTGAATTTAAGATGAAATTGTGTTACTATTAAGGGCAAGGGAGGAATGCTTGATGTTTTTTAGAAAGAAACAAAAAGTAGACTTAGATGCTAAGTTTAAAGAAGTATATCGTGAAGTAAATAAAATTACAGCTGATGCAGGAAATGAATTAGATGTGACCATCAAATATTCACAATTGAAATTGGCTTGTCGTAAGTATGATGAATTGATTGATTTAATTCATCAAGGAGCTAATTTTGAAGAAAAACATTTTCTTTCTTTAAAAGAAAGTGTAGAAGAAGAAACAAAGAGAGTAGAAGGTTTATTAGATGAAGATAAAAGCATATAAGAAGGATTTTGATTATACGTATACTTTAGGCGTTTTTGAAACGATTGAGTTATTAAAGAATCGTCCTGATCTTGTTTTAAGAGTGTATATAAAAAGTAATTCTTATAAGAATAAAGGAATTCCTATTATTGATGAAATTTGTAGAGAAAAACATATTGAATTGATTGAAAGTGATAATACAATTCAAAAGTTATCTAAAAAAGATAACTGTTTTGCGATAGCAATCATTAAAAAATATGAAATGACTTTACAAGAAGGAAATCATGTTGTTTTAGTTAATCCTGGAGATATGGGAAATATGGGAACAATTATGAGAACAATGTTAGGATTCAATTATTATAATCTAGCGATTATTAGACCAGGGGTCGATGTTTTTGATCCTCGTGTTTTAAGAGCTTCGATGGGAGCGATGTTTCATTTAAATATTGAGTATTTTGATAGTTTTGAAGATTATTTAAAAAGATTTCCTAATCATGATATTTATACATTGATGTTAAAAGGAGCAACGAATATTCATAAGGTAGAACAAAAAGAAGGATATCATTCTCTTGTTTTTGGTAATGAAAGTAGTGGTTTGCCAGATGAGTACTTAGATTATGGAAAATCTATTTTTATTCCTCATAGTCATCATATAGATTCATTGAATCTTTCTATGGCTTTAGGAATGACATTGATGCATTTTTCAAAAGATGAATTTAAAGATAAAGAAGTGTTATAGGAGGGAAAGTATGTTTGATTTTGATGAAGTTGTAGATAGAAAAGGAACAAATTGTGCCAAATGGGATACCATTGAAGCCAATAATAAACCTAAAGATGTGTTACCTATGTGGGTTGCAGATATGGATTTTAAATCACCAAAGGAAATTGAAAATGCTTTAGTTAAAAGAATTAAACAAGGTGTTTATGGGTATTCCTTTGCGCCAGATGAATATTTTGATGCGGTTATTTCTTGGATGAAAAGAAGACATGATTTTAATGTTGATAAAGAATGGATCATCCCAACACCAGGTGTGGTAACAGCAATTAAATTATGTGTAAATGCTTATACAAAGGAAAATGATGCCATCATTATTAATAAACCGGTGTATTATCCATTTGATTTTTCAATTGAATTAAATCATCGTAAAATCATTGAAAATGAAATGATCTATAAAGAGGATTCTTATGAAATGGATTATGATGCTTTTGAAAAAGCAATTGTAGAAAATGATGTTAAAATGTTTATTTTATGTAATCCATATAATCCAATTGGAAAAGTATGGAAAGAAGATGAATTAAAACAAATTGGTGAAATTTGTAAGAAACATCATGTTTTAGTTATTGTTGATGAAATTCATGAAGATTTTGTTTATGGAGATCATGTACATATTCCTTTCTATAATGTAGATGAAAGTTATAAAGAATTCTCAGTTATTTTAACTGCACCATCAAAAACATTTAATTTAGCAGGATTACAAACATCAAATATTATTATTGCAGATGAAAAATTAAGAAAAGCTTATCAAGAAACAATGAATCGTTATGGTGTTAATGAACCAAATTTCTTAGGTATTATTGCTTGTATGACTGCCTATAATGAATGTGAATTATGGGTAGATGAAATGTTGGAATATGTTTATGATAACTTTACATATTTCGATGAATTCTTAAAAGAAAACTTGCCTCATATTCATTTAGTAAAACCTGAAGGGCTTTATTTATGTTGGGTTGATTTTAGAGAATGTGGTTTGAATAAAGATGAATTAGAAAAAACAATGTTAGAAAAAGCAGGATTATGGTTAGATGAAGGCTATATCTTTGGAACAGGTGGAGAAGGTTTTGAAAGATTTAATCTTGCAATTCCTCGTAGTGTTTTAGAAGATGCATGTCAAAGATTATTAAAAGCTTTTGGAAAATAAGGTTTTTATGATAAAAACTATGGAAATTCTAAATAAAAGATAGTATTATATAACCGAAAAAAAGAAAAGGAGATTTGTTATGGGATTAGTATCAGCAACAGAAATGTTAAAGAAAGCTAAAGAAGGACATTATGCAGTAGGTCAATTCAATATCAACAACTTAGAATGGACTAAATCAATTTTATTAACTGCAGAAGAATTAAAAGCACCAGTAATCTTAGGTGTTTCAGAAGGTGCTGCTAAATATATGACTGGATATACAACAGTTGCAGCAATGGTTAAAGCAATGGTAGAAGCATTAAATATCACTGTACCAGTAGCTTTACACTTAGATCATGGTTCATACGAAGGAGCTAAAGCTGCTTTAGCTGCAGGTTTCTCTTCAATCATGTTTGATGGTTCTCATTATGGAATCGAAGAAAACATCGAAAAAACAAAAGAAATCGTTGAATTATGTCATTCAAAAGGTGTTTCAGTAGAAGCAGAAGTTGGATCAATCGGTGGAGAAGAAGATGGTGTCATCGGTAAAGGTGAAGTAGCAGATCCAAAAGAATGTAAATCAATCGCAGACTTAGGAGTAGATTTCTTAGCTGCAGGTATCGGAAATATCCATGGTAAATACCCAGCAAACTGGGAAGGTTTAGACTTTGATGCATTAGATGCAATCCAAGCTGAAACTGGAAAATTACCATTAGTATTACATGGTGGTTCAGGAATTCCTGATGAAATGATCAAAAAAGCAATCACTTTAGGAGTATCTAAAGTAAACGTAAACACTGAATGTCAATTATATTTCCAAGAAGCTACACGTAAATACATTGAAGCTGGAAAAGATTTAGAAGGAAAAGGATATGATCCTCGTAAATTATTAGCACCAGGTGCAGAAGCTATCAAACAATGTGTTAAAGATAGAATGGAAGTATTCGGTTGTATCGGTAAAGCTTAATCAATTAAAAAAAGCCTTCGGGCTTTTTTTGTTTATGTGAAATCTCTTTATTAAGTTGTTTTTTTGGTGAATTTATAATATAGTATTAGGGAATATAGATAGAAGAAAAGGGGTAAAGTCATGAGTGAAATTATTGCGATTGAAGGCGGACATAAATTAAATGGTACAGTAGAGATCTCAGGTGCAAAAAATGCCACTGTAGCACTTATTCCAGCAATCATTTTAGCGGATAGTCCTGTAACAATTTATGGTGTACCAGAAATTAGTGATGTGGACGCTTTAGCAGTTTTATTAGAAGAACTTAATTGTACAGTATTAAGAAGTCATGATAGTTTAATTGTTGATCCCTCTCGTATGGAAAATGTTCCATTAGTATCTGATGCTGTGGATAAATTAAGAGCATCTTATTATTTAATGGGAGCATTACTTGGAAAATGCAAAAAAGTTGTGATGAAAGCACCAGGTGGTTGCTTTTTAGGACCTCGTCCGATAGATTTACATATTAAAGGATTTGAAGCATTAGGAGCAAAGGTTGAATTTGTTGATGGTGCGCATGTGATTACAGCAGATCGTTTAATTGGAACAAAAATATATTTAGATTTTGCTTCAGTTGGAGCAACAATCAATATCTTATTAGCGGCAGTAAAAGCTGAAGGTAAAACAGTTATTGAAAATGCGGCAAAAGAACCAGAAATCATTGATGTAGTAAACTTACTTACAAAAATGGGAGCTAAAATTAGAGGTGCTGGTACCGATACAATTACGATTGAAGGAGTAGAACATCTTAAAGGATGTACTCATGAAATCATTCCTGATCGTATCGAAGCAGGAACATTCTTAATTATGGCTGCAGCTGCAGGTGAAAGAGTTATTATTCAAAATATCATCCCTCAACATTTGGAATCTCTTATTTCTAAATTAAAAGAAATGGGTGTTAAAATGGAAAATGTTGGTGATAGTATTATTGTTTATGGTGATAACAAAAACTTTAATGCTGTAGATGTAAGAACACAAGTATATCCTGGTTTTGCGACAGATTTACAACAGCCATTAACGGCACTTCTTACACAAGCAAACGGACAATCACAAGTAATAGAAACAATTTATCCAGAGAGATTTAGACATTGTGAACAACTTAATAAAATGGGCGCAAATATTGAATTAGATGAATCAATGTGCTTTATTAATGGAAAAACACCATTAAAAGGGGCAAAAGTAGAAGCTACTGATTTAAGATGTGGAGCGGCTTTATTAATAGCCGGATTAATTGCTGATGGGATTACTGAAATCAGTAATGTTTATCATATTGATCGTGGTTATGCAAATATTGATCAAAAATTAATTACTTTAGGTGCGGTTATTAGAAGAATTAAAGTTGATGATTAAAATTATAAAAAAGGGCTTGAAAACGACATAATTTAATGTTAATATATCATAGCAACTTACTTTGTAGTGAGAAATCTACAAGGCGGAAGGAGAAATAACAATGAAAAAAGGAATTCATCCAAATTACAAAAAAGTAAAAGTAGTTTGTACATCATGTGGAGCAGAATTTGAAAGTGGTTCAGTATTAGATGAAGTACGTGTTGATACTTGTTCTAACTGTCATCCATTCTATACTGGAAAACAAAGATTTGCTAGTGCTGATGGACGTGTTGA
>JAUNWT010000064.1 GCA_030540195.1 Bacillota bacterium
ACCATTAACATTCACTGTTATATGATCATAAGCTTTTAAAGTACTTATATCTATTGTCTTTCCTTTAAGAACATTATTTGTTCCAATTGTAATCACTACATCACTTACATCATTTAAGACGAGATTATTAGAAACAACCCCAATCAATGTACCTATTGACGTTGTTAATGTAAGATCATAACTTCCAAGATAATATGCATTGATAACTAAATCATCATTTGTTGCAAGAATTTGAACGCCATTCCCTGTAACAATAGATACTTCTGTTTTATTACTATTGGTAAATTGAGAAGCTCCAACACTTATACCCGAAAGACTCTTTCCTTCAACAGTGGCATTTACATCAACATATCCTGTTGTTAAAAGAGTAATTGTACCATTTGTTGACGTTATTTTTACTGAATTATTTAATTCTATTTTAATTGCATAAGTTCCATTAATTGTAATGCTATTGACACCACCATTAATTAAACCACCTGTTGCTTGCGATGTATTTAAAACTAAATGTCCATAACCTAATGTGATTAAAGAAACATCACCGTCAGCTAAAAGTTCACTACTTTCTTCCATAATCAACGCAACTGTTCCACTCAAATCAACAGTAATAACATTTGCGCCAATACCAACAACACTACCACTTTTAGAAATATAATCACTCTTTGCATCAAAACTTCCATAATTAATAATTTCAATAGAATTTCCTGCAATAAGTCTTCCATTTCTATTAATAATTGTTTGAACTTTAGTATTGTGATTAATAATTGTAACTGTTCCTTCTGCACCTACTAAATGACCATTCATTGATGTTGTATGAATTTCAATACCAACATGATCAAGAGATGATGGTTTAGAATTTGATGAAGAAACAGGATTTGTGTTATACCAATTTTTCAAGTGAATATCATCAGCATTAATAACTGTATTTTCTCCTACTTGAATTGTAAGTGTTGGATCAATAATCGCTGTAATAGAAGTTACACCAACAGATAGCCCCCCAAAACTTACACCTGTAATTGATACTTTTTCAAAAGTTCTAATTAAATTTGTTAAATCTAATGATTTTGCTTTGATTGTTGTATTATCAGCAATTTCATTTGTGATAGCTGATTCAATTTTTAAAACAATTGTTTTGATATTTCCATTATATACACCTGCACTACCACCTTCATTGTTCACAACAATTTGTAAATAAGCAACAATGTTAGATTGTACATCTTTTGCTTCAATAGTACCAGATAATGTGTTTGTTATAGATGAAGTATCAATAATTGCTTCACCAATACCTGTACCGCCTTTAAAGCTTCCAGATAATGTTTTAGCATCAATTGTTGTATCAAATAACTTATTTCCATTTTCATCACTATTGTAAAGTGTGATAAGTGTAATATCACCCGTTGTTTTAATAACACCAAAGAGTTTATTTTCAATTTGAATTTCATTAGTTACAGTAAGAGCTAAAGCACCTGCTGTATAAATACCAACATTTGCTTGTCCAACTGTTATAGAAATTGGTTGCATGACTTTATTTGTCACTTTTAATGATTTTGCACTTATATAAAGTCCACCAATAAGCGTTGATGATTGACTACTTGTCATAATGACAAGTACAAGTGCATCTCCACTAGCAATGCCTCCTGCAGTAGAGTATCCTTTGACATGAATACCATTTTTAGTATAAGTTCCTACATTGATATCACCTTGTGGAGCATCAATGTTTACTGTATCCACAAATTCAACAGCAACCTTTGCTTCATTTATTACCGTTAAAACCGTTGCGCCTACACTTAATCCAAATGAAGCATTCGTTGATCCTACGATAATAGAAATCATATCTTTTGAATCATTAAAGTATTTAGCAAAAACTGATAAAGTTTTAAATCCCTTTAAACTAGCATGACTTTGTAAACTTGCTTTTACTTGTGATTTAATCTTTAAAATTGCCACATTTGCGCCAAGTGAACCAACATAGCCAATACCACCACTGATAGATGATACGTTATAAGTTGATTGATCACTTATCGCTTGAATTTGAATGTTATTTGTCGCATTGATTGTTCCATCAAATAACGCAAATACATTATTTCCAATTGTAATAACAGTGACAGCAGCACCTATACTTGCAAGTCCAACACCACCAGAGCCACAAACGGCATCTAATTGTGTATTATCTTTTGCAAGTAAGACAAAATCATTTGTATTAATTTGTGTTCCTTGTCCTACTGTTGCACTATTGGCATCTTCAATTGTTGATTCCGTTGATTGAAGATCACTTAAAATATCAACATTAATATCTACATCTGTTTCAGCAGTATTTAAATTTAAGGTATTTTTAGAAGCATTTAAGCTTGCTTGAATTTCTTCAATACGATTACTCTTATCTTCACTATCAGATAAAGCTGCATTCATATCTTTATCAAGCGCTTTTCCAATATTAATAACTAAAATACTTGTACTACCTGCCACTCCTGCAACTGCACCCGAAACAACTTTTGCATTCATTTTTCTTAAAACATCTGTTGTTATAGAAACGCTTGTCGCATTTCCGTTTTTTCCATTTAATACAACATTTTCACCAATAAAGCTATGTGTTGTATTTCTAATAATAATAACATTGACAGCAGCCCCTACACCTACTGCACCAGCTGAAACACTTCCAGCAAGGGCATCTAATGTTAAGGTATCATTTGTTTGAATATCTACATAATCTGCATTGATTTTTGCATTTGCAAGAATACCAGCAGACATGTTGTTCTTTAAAATAACTACAGCAACACTACCAGCAACACCAACGAAACCACCACTTGCACCTGTTGCATAAACTTTAAGATTCTCTTTACTGTCCACTTTGACATTCAAAGCATTTGCAGTGACACGATAAACATAAGCATGAATATTTGATGTCATTTTTAAGACTGTTGCTTGTGCTCCAATACCAACAAGACCACCACTTGCCGTCATACTTGCAATTGTGTTTGTGACATCATTTAAAGCAACAACACTTACTTGATTTCCTGATAAACTTGAAGAAGCATTTGCTTTGGCTTCAATGGTATCGTCAATCATTAAGACAAGAGTAATTGCATTCACAGCAACTTCTCCACCACTTGCTCCAGCAAGTAAACCTTTTAATGTTGCCTTTGATGAACTAAGTACATCGATATTTCTTGCACTTACTGTTCCATTAATAAGCGCTTGAATTGTTTTATCTGATGAAAGGTAAATCACACCTGGATTAATTGCAGCTACACCACCTGAAACACTACCCACATAAGCTTCAAGTGAAAGAGTATTTAAAGCTTGAATCGTTGCATCGAGTCCGCAGTTGACTGTAGCATTTTGTCCAATGACTGTAATAACCTTATTGTTTAAAATCATCACAAGAGCATTTGGGTTGACCGCAGCCGTTCCACCGGCAGCAGTTACAGCAATTCCTCGAATATCTTGTGTAGAGTGAGCTAAGATATTTAATCCTGTATAAGAATTTCCATTATAAGAAATTCCATTATTATTTCCTTTAACAACAATAACTGTTGCATCTCCAATACTTGCCTTTGTTTCTGATTTTAAGATGATCACAAGCGCTGAAACATTGATTCCTACAGTTCCCGCTACAGATGCTGAACCTAAATTAGCATCTAAATCTTGTTGATCATTTGCATAAATAAGCATATTTCCATTAGTTTTAAGGATGGAAGAATTTCCTATAGATGCATTAACTTTATTTGTAATAAGGATTGTTGCTGCATTTCCATTGACACTTGTTGTACCTGCTATAGCAGAGCCAATGACAATAAATTTTAATTTATTTTTGCTATTAGCAACAATAATAATTGATCCATTTAATTCATTTCCGTTATTTAATACGGTAACATTATTTCCTACATAACTATTGACATCTAGGTCTAATTTATAAACAAGGACACCTGCACCAACAGCAGCTGTAGATGCACCTGCAACTTGTCCTGTTGAGGAAATACTATCAATTTCATGATTTGCTTTGATTGTTAATGCGTTTGTTACATTAAGTTTTGAATCGTCTGCAATGTAACTTAACATTTTTGTATTTACAAGAATTGTTAATTCAGCTCCGGTAACAGCAACACTACTTGAAATAGCTCCCGCAATTGAACCAAATGAGAATTGATCTTTTTTATTTGTTTGAATTGTTACAGAATCAGCTTTTAAATTCTTAACATTTAAATAAGCTTTAATTTGACCACTAATAATAATATTTGTTGCTGATAAACCGATAGCAGCATTTTCACTACCAGAAACAGCCCCCGCATAAATAATAAGTGTATCATTTTGTGTTGCTTCAACAAGAAGTTCTTCACCATCAAGAATTTCTTCATCACTATCAATATGTGCATCTAAATCATTTTTGATTGTTGTTACTGGAACAGAACCTGTAACAGCAGCATTCGTTCCCCCACCAAGACCAACAACAATTGATAAAATATAATCTTCACTATTTACTCTTGCTGTTAAATTATATTTAACATTAATTGCACTATTTCCAATATGAGAATAAATCATTTTCTTAAAGATATTTACATCACTTGAACCACCGATACCAACTTTTTTGCTTATTGTAATACCACCGATAACACCTATCATTTTTGTATGATCTTCTGCTACCATGTCTAAATTTGAAACTTTGATATTTGAATGATCACCAATCGTCGTACGTGTATCACTTGTAATATTTTTATAAGCAACTGATGCATTGATAGTTGCCTTATCAGAATTACCTGCCCCAAATAAGATAGACATTAAATTTTCTGTTGCAAATGCTTTTAACAATAAGTAACCTGCATAATCTGTTTGACCTTTAATAACAACATTATTACCAATACTTGTGTATGTTTTATTTAATAGATCAATATAAGCAACACTTGCTCCTATAGCCGCTGTATCACTATCTTCGATGCTGAACATGATATTATTGCCATTTAAAGTATTTTCAGATTCTAATGAAATACCTCCATCTGTAGTTAATTGAACACCATCTTTTATTTCTGTACGCACTGTATTTTGAGAAAGTATTGTATTTACTGCACCACCAAGAGCTATCTTATCACCGTCCATTGCTCCTGTAAAACTAATAAGCCAAAGTAATTTATTATCTTTTGCATTCATTTCAACACTTGACGCATTGACAATACTGTTTTCTCCAATGAATGAACTTACTTCATTTTCATTAATATAAACTAAAGTATTTAATCCAATTGAAGCATTTCCACCTTTAGAAATTGTTCCACTAATCATTAAGATGGAAGAATCATTATCAGCTTTTAAAGATAATTTTCCATTTAAATTAAGTGTTACATTTTTTCCAATATAACTTCTTAAAATATCTTTAAACGTTAAAACTCCCGCTGAACCAGTTACTACAATACCACCATCTTCTGTTGAGCCTCCACCAATGACATCAATATAATAATTGTGCATTGAAAGAACTTTCGTTAATTCTAATAAATTATTTATAACATCATCTTTTAACCCATCAAGATTCAAAGTATTAAGATTTCCTTCAAAACCGCTAAAATCTAAATTTAATTGAAATTTATTTGTATCAACATCTGGTTTTAAACTTGATAAAGTTAAATTATTTGCTGTAATGTTTGATCCATCATCAATATAAGATAAAACACTTCCACCAATATTTAACATAGCAAAGGCAATACCGACACCTTTACTTTTATTTTCTTCTGATTTATCAAATGCCCAAGCACGAATGGCATATTTTGATTTTTCTAGTGCATTAATAGAAATATCATTTGCTTGTATTTGTGCATTTTTTTCAATATTCGCAATTGTTTGATCTTTTGATTCAAGATAAACACCTGCTCCTGATACAGTAATCGCATTTGATTGTTCTGTACCTTTATCAGATTCTGCTTTGGCTTTTGTATAAACTTCAATTGCAAGATCATTAATATATTTTGGATCATAATTTTGCATATAAATTGAATTGATTTCAATATTTCCATGAGCTGTTAAACTTCCACCTAAACTTGCTTGTGTTGTATTTTCACTTAAAATCAAACCAATTCCTAAAGAAGCCGATTTACCATTTGATTCAGAATTACCAACTGCCTTAATTTTATAATTTGAATTATTCTTTGCTTCGACCTTTAAACTTCCAACATTTAAATTATTACCAACAACCCTTGCATAAACATTATGTTTTAAATTCATATAAGCAACAGCTGCTGCAATACTTACTTCTTTTCCTTTTTGAGTTTTTCCTTTTTCTTGAGTTGCTTGATCTGGTGTACTAACATTTTTATTTGTAAGCAAACCAGAACTTAATGAAGTTCCTGAATTACTTCCAAGTTTTCCAGCAATTTTTCCTGCAAGATTAGATAAAGGTGTAGATTGTCCTTTTATTTGTGATTTTAATTCTTTACTTAAATCAATATGTAAAACACTTGCATAATCTCCTAATAAAGCACCTTCTGCTGAAGCTTCAGCATCAATTGTGTTATACACATTAGCTAGAGCATCTACATTTAAAGCCCCTTGAATTGTTCCACTTGCATTTACATAAGCTTGTATATCTGATTCAATATAAAGAACCGTTACCGCTCCTCCTTTAGATTTACCATTTGAAACAGCTTCGGCTGAAACTTCACCATTTGTACTTCCACTATATTCACCATGAACATTTACATCATTTGAAACTTTTAAATTGACGTTTTCAACTTTTGCATAAATGACAGGATTAATAATATTAACTAAAACTCCTGCATCTAATGAGGCATTAGCTGTTGTCGTTTTTCCTTCACCACCAATTTCAGCTTTTGCATCAATGTCTGTTTGATATATTGAATTGACATCAACTGAATTTGCTTCAATATCAATTGAACTACTTTGTCCACCAATAATTGCTTTAGAAGACGTATTAATGAAATTAATAACAACACCAATACCCGTACCTTTGACCTTGTTTTTCCAACCAATACTTATACCAAAATTATGACTTGATTCTGATAAAGCATTACTAATAATTCTTTCCTTAATAATGGAATTAACAGAAATGTAATCATCAACTTTTGCATTTCCTTCTAAAATAGCTTGATAATCTTGAGTTAAATAAACAAGAGTTACCGCACCAGCTGTTGTTTTACCATCACTTGTTGCTCCAGATAAAGAATTGATATAGAACGTATTGACATCGTTTGTCTTTGTTCCACTTTGAATATAGCTGTTATCATCTATATCTAATTCATCATTTTTATCTGTTACAATTCCTTTACTTTCAATTTTAAGTGAACTTGCATGTTGGATTCTTCCAGACATTTTTGCATAGTTTTTATAACTTCCTACAATAACTGCCATCGCCATTCCACTTGCTTTGCTTGCATCTTCTCCTGTATTTGCGGAAGAAAGAACAAAACTGTTCATAGCACCTTCACTGATAATTTCAACATTACCACTTGCATTAATTGTTCCATTTACTTGTGCAAGAGATTCACCTTTAAATAATTGAATAGCAAGTGTTCCTGCTTTTTGAACTTCTCCTTCTGTTGTATCAAAATCAACTTGAAATAAAGCATCCATAATATTGAAATTACTGATTGTATCATTGAATTGATTTAAACTATTTTGAATCGAATTCTTTGCTTTACTATAAATATTTTTTGGACTTAATTTATCAAATAACGTTTCATCTTCTTTTGCTGATCCATCAGGAGAAGCTAATGCATAAACATCACTTCTAAGTAAATGATAAGTATTTACTTTCACATTATTTGCAGTAACATTTCCATTTAATATAGAAAGAAGATTTCCACTTACAACATTTAAAGCAATGGATGTTCCTTTACCAGGACAATCCGCCATTAAATCACTAATAACTTTTGTATCCACATATTTGTCACTTTTAGCAAGTAAAGAAACATTTCCACTTGTTGAAACATCTGCATCTGCTTGTGCAGCCACGTCACTTAAAACTGTATGAAGTGCATAAGCTGGAGCGATAGATGTTCCGCCATTTCCACCTGCTCTTAAATTTAATTTTGAAACTAAATCTGACTCAGCAATAACTTCTAATTGAGTCAAACCACTTAATGTACTTTTATTTACATAAGCTTTAACTTGATCAACAAAAAAGATAAGACCAATCGAACTTCCAACTGTTCTAGTACTTCCTTCTTGTGTTCCACAATTCATTTCCATCGTTGAATTTTCAATAGCCTTTACATTCATTGCTGATGTTAATTGGATTGCATTTGTTGTATTCATTAAAGCTTCATTTTTTAAATAAATATATTGTCCAGCAATGGCACCACCTGTTCCAAAACCTTCTGAAACAAAACCAGCAACGACTTTTAATTTAAAATCATTTTGACCATTACTTAATATATTTAATGTTTGTGCAGCTAAACTTGAATTTTCTACTAATGAAGCAAGTTGATCTATATGAAGATAATTCAAACCAAAACCTGCTCCATATCCCTTTGATGAAAAATAACCTTGTTCACTAACTGCACTTCCATCAACTTGAATATCTGTATTTGTTATTCTGTTTGCTTGAATATTTAAGTTTCTAACTTGTGTGTCCTTTTGAGCTAAAAACTGAGCTTTATTTTTAATTGTTCCATAATTGAAAGCACCCGCTCCTACTTGTTGACCAAGTAATCTAATTTTTGTATCACTTAAAGTAGAATCTAATGAAGTAGCAGTTTCAAGAACAGAAATCAATAAATCTGATATTTTATTAAAAGCAGTGTTACCAATTTTATTTTGTAAATCTTCTAACAATGTTTTTAATGTTTTAGCGACATCTGATCCAGACTTTCCATCATCTGCCACTTTTGCTGATAAAGCATGACTGCTTTCAACCAAACTGTTAATTGTTAAATCTTGAGGTGTATTAATTTGTGCCTGTACATAAACATCTGCCTCTTGATTAAAGATATTGAAAACAATATAGCCTCCACTATCTTTTGTTTCTCCTTCACCATGTTCCCCTGTACTTTGTAAAGAGGATGTCAATTTGTTTTCACTGACTATGGAAACATTTTCTTGAGCATCTAATGTAGAATTTTTAATATTGATTGATGCTTTTAAATCAGCATAAGAAATAATAATTGCTAGATGTGATGTTCCTGTTCCGGTAGAGACTTGAGCATCCACTTCTATTCTTGCTTTAATTGTGATTCCAGCTTGCGAAATCAATTTCATGTTTTCAAGAATAAGTTCTATACCTGCATTCATTTTTGCATTTGCATATCCTAAGGTATTTGTTTCGCCTCTAATATTTGCCTTAGCAAGGGCACTAATTTGAATATCGTTTGCTTGAATTTGTCCATTTTTTAAAGAGATATGTTCTTGAGCTTTAAAGTTCATAGGATCTGTTTCATTATAAATTAAATCAATATTAAATATTCCTGAAACATTGTAATCAAATCCTTCTGAATCAATCTTTGAAGTTGTTCCCATAAATCCTAAAGAATCAACATTGACCTGTTTATTCGTTGTACTTTGATCTACCTTTTTTAAATTCACATTTTCCATATCAATGATTAAAGAAATATGTGACCCTTCCATTTGGTCATAAACAGAAAGTGTATCATTTCCTTCTTCTCCAATAATTTTTAATGTTAAAGAAAGTGCTGTATTCATTGAAAAAGTATATGTATTATCTCGCGTGTCTCCTTTTAATAAGAGCGTTTGTAGATTTTTAATTTTAAACTGTATTTTTTGATTGATATTATCCTTATTTATAATACTTACTAAATCATCTTGAATACTTATATCTGCATTTTGATAAGGAATCAAATAATCTAATTGTTGATTTTGAACATTGTATATAAAGTTTGTATCATTTAAAGAAAGTTGACTTCCTGTGTATATCATTTTCATAGCATCGTTAGAAAAAGTAACAATATCTTTATCATTATCTTTTTCAGCGATAGCTTCTAAATCAATAACATTTAAGTTTCCCAAAGTAATTTCTAAATTAGAAATGGATTCTAATTTTAAATTATTTAATTGTTTATTTTGATACACTTTATCAACTGTTGTCTTAACAATAACATCACCATTTTTAATCGTCATGGCTTCATCACTATTTACGATTGCTTTATTATGACCAAGTTCAACTTCTTGAATTGGCGCATTTAAAGTCACTTCAATATTTTGACCATTCACAATTAACTTTGTAAGTTGTGTAAAATATAATTGATCAAAAACAATATTTCCTTGTTCATCCTTATTAATCGTAACACTACTATTTACATTTAATGTATCGCTTGTAGAAATAAGATTTTCACAATTATCAATATTTGAAGTATCCAAAGAACTAAATGGATAAGTTACATTATCTTGTCCTTCACCTGTATCCACACTAAAGTTAGTGGATGTTGAATCGATTGTTAAAGTATCATTGTTATTTCCTAAAATAAGTTTTGTGTTTGTTAAAGTTGCTTTTGTAGGAGATAAACTTTCTAAATTAACTTCAATCTTTTCATCATTTGGATTAGAAATTGTAATTTCATCTAAATTAGATGTTCCTTGACTTATTGAAATTGACTTTTCTAGATTTTCCAAAGAAAGTTTTTTATTTGTATCTGGAATCGTTAAAACATATTCATCTTCATTTCCAGTATTAATTGCTTCTATTGCTTTTTCAAGAGATAAATATGTTTGACCATTCACTTGATAGCTAACATTTAATGCTGAAACATTTCCTGACAAAGGAACAATAAAAGCAATAATCAATAAACTAAGTAACCATTTTTTCATCTTCTTCCCTCCTTTCCTTTAAGTCACATAATACCTTGATAAAATATCTTTTGCTTTTGAGACGAGTTCTTCATTAGAACTTGTATCTCTTACTTCAATAAAACATCTTGTTGATTCTTTAAATAAAGATTGATTCATATAAGCAACTCCTTGATTATATTTAGAATAATCTTTCTTTATTCCTAAATCATAAGAATTTTGAAAATCAGTAACTGCTTTTTTATAATCTTTATTTTGTAAGTACAAAACACCTCGACTATAATAACAGTTTCCTTTTTGAATATCTCGCTCTATACATTCACTATACATTTGAATAGCCTCATTTATTTGTTCATTTAGATGATATAAATAAGCTAAGAAATATTTTGCTTCATGATTTTGTGTTTCATCTATGTATTTTTTTAAATAAAGAATTGCTTGTGCATAGTTTTTATCTTCATAATACTTAACTGATTTATTATAGTTTTCATATTTTAAAAGTTCTTTGTTTGCTTGAATATAATCATTTTCTTTTTGAGTATCTCCTTGAACTATTTGTTTATTTTCTTGAACACTCTCATTTTGTTTAGCATCTTGTTTTTTACAGTCCTCAATAAATTTTTGAACTTTTTTATCATTTCCATCATATTTACCAAAATAAAGCAAAGCTTGTTCATAATCTTTTAAATAGTAGAAACAAAGTGCTTGTTTATAATAAATGTCTTTGCTTTCTGGCAATTGATTTAAATAATCTAATGCTGTCTTATAATCTTTTAATTCATAATAACTATCTGCTTGTAATTCAATTAAATATTCATTTTTATTTGAACATTTATCAATCATGGAAATCGATTTCTTATATTTTTTTAAATAGAAGTAATCTTCTGCTGCTAGAGTATAATAATCATCATTTCCTTCTTGATCAATCAATTCATTAACAACCTCTAATGACTTTTTATATTCTTTTTTCACTTGATAAATGAGTGATGTATAGTATTTAATATCATCTTGTTTCTTATTAATTTTTAATGATTGATTAAAGTCATCTAAGGCTTGATTATATTTCTTTTGTTTATAATAAAGAAAACCTCTACTATTGTAGTATTTCTTATTTTTCTCATCTATTTTAATAAGTTCATTATAATCATCGATGGCTTTATCTAATTGATTTGAATTTTCATAAATAACAGCTCTTAAAATATATGATTTATCATATTTATAATAAGATAAAGATTGATCTAAATTTTGTTTAGCTTCATATATTTGATTCTTTTGATAATAATCATATGCCTTATTATAATATTGTTTACTTTTTGCTTGTTGTTTAGCTTGTTCTTTATTATAGGCTGCATCTTTTTTCTTAATGTATTGATACGTAGGAATAGAAGCAGCAAGGAAAAAGAGACTAATAAATATCAGAATTGCTTTTTTCAATGTAACCTCCTCCTTTCTATAGAAACTCTTAATAAAAGCCCAATTCCTATAATTATTCAATTTTCTATGTATTTTAAAGGATTTTTTTATTTAACATTCAATATTATTTTTAAAATATTGAATGTTAAAAAGATGACATAAAACCTTATTTTCTATTTATTAATATTTTACCATTTTATTGCTTTATTACTAGGCACTCTAAAAAAGAAAAAAGTGCCTGTTTAATATTTTATCATTTCATTTACATTCATTATCTATTCTTCTAGTAATATGATATTCTATTCTATCTTCTTATCTTGAACAATATAAATTAACCGTAGTGAATGTTTAAGTTTCAACATTTTAATGTAAGAGAAATAGCATTCATATCTTTGAATTAATCAAATAATTTAAGATGCTCAACTTATTTTAATAAAGGTATACTTTAAATAATTATTTTCAAAAAATATGTAAAATAAAAAAGGAGATTTTTTTATCCCCTTTACTAGCACAATAAAATCTTAGTAGTTTCTAATTGATAATTCTTAAAACATCTTCTTCACTTGTTACATTAAATATATTTAATGTAAGTTCATTTAA
>JAUNWT010000150.1 GCA_030540195.1 Bacillota bacterium
CAATGTCATTAAGTTAAGCAGAGCATCAAATTATGAGTCTTACCTATAAATAGGTTAGGCTCTTTTTTTTGTACAACAGCAAAAAAAACTTGACAAACCAAAAAACGGAACTTTAAACATAATCCGAAGGAATTATAGAGGAGGCTTTTTACCTATGATTCCAGATAACGTTTTAAATGTTTTCAATCGTTCTATTAAAATGGTTTGTAACAATATCACTTGTTACTGCACTGATCCTGTCAGTGATTTTACACGTAAAAGAAAACTCACTGCTGAAACTTTGATTCACTTTATTATTCAGATGCAATCCAAAAGTTTGAATTCTGAATTGTGTGAATATTTTACTAACTTAAACTCTTTACCTACTTCTTCAGCTCTTTGTCAACAGAGAGACAAACTTGATATCAGTGCCTTTCAAAGAATCATGCACTTGTTTGTAAATGCATTTGATTCCTACAAGACTTGGAAAGGATACCATATTCTGGCTTGTGATGGTTCAGATGTAAATATTGCTTATGATGAAAAGGATAAAGAAACTAAAAGAGAAAATGGCAAAAATAAACCATTCAGTCAATTTCATATCAATGGATTGTATGACTGTCTCAATCATGTGTTTTGGGATACAAGTATTGATACTGCTGCAAAGACAAGAGAATGTGCAGCTTTAATGGAAATGATTATGAAACATGAATATCCAGTAAATTCAATTATTACAGCCGATAGAGGATATGAAAAATACAATCTGATAGCATGTTGTATAGAAAATAAACAGAAATTTTTGTTTCGCACAAAAGATATTAATGTATATAGCTCTACACTTTCAAATTTAAATTTACCAAACGCAGAGTTCGATTTGGATATTTCGAAAATATTATCTCGAAAACAAACAAATGAAACCAAATCAAACAAACAGAAATATACATTCATTTCTAATAAATCTGATTTTGATTACTTTGATACAGAAGGATTTTATGAAATGAATATAAGAGTTGTTCGTTTTAAGATTACAGATGATATCTATGAATGTTTGATAACTAATCTAACAAGGGATGAATTTGATATAAATGACCTAAAGAAGATGTATCACATGAGGTGGGATATAGAAACAGCATTTAAATCATTGAAATATATTATTGGAATGATATCGTTTCATTCGAAAAAGCGAAATTTCATACAACAGGAAATCTATGCAGCAATTCTATTACATTGTTTAACAAATATCATTACTGAGAGAATTGAAATAAATCAATCAGATAAATGGAAACATTATTACAAAACAAATCTATCTACAGCTGTAACAAACATAAGACTGTGGTTAAAGAAAATAATCAGTTCAGCTGAACTGATAAAAAGGGTAAAAAAATATCTGGCCCCAGTAAGACCAGACAGAAAATATCAACGCAATATGAGACCTAAGTCAGTTGTTCCATTCAACACTAAAGCATCATAGCGTCACATTGATTATATTTCATATATAAGTAACAGGCAATTTTATCAAACGTACAAACTTGCCTTTTCGTCATGCTAGAAATTCAACATTTTTAACTTTATTGTGTAAAAAAGCCCAGATAAGATTTTTATCCAGGCATAATTTAACAAATATTTTC
>JAUNWT010000065.1 GCA_030540195.1 Bacillota bacterium
AACTAAATGAAATATTTCAGTTTAACTGGTACTTTTTCTTGACGTAGTACCAATTAAAAGAAATCAATCATGGAATATTTGAAGGTGAAAGTGAAGATTTACACCCCTATCGTGATGGGATAAGAGTCAAAGATGAAGTTTATCCTGTTTATTATAATGGAGAGTCAAGTACACAATTAAAGAAAAGAGTTTATAAAACTGTTCAAGACATTATGGAAAAAGATAATGAAAATGTCTTAGCGGTTTCTCATGGCGGTGCATGTTGGGCTTTTGCTTCATCAGTAACAGATTTTAAGGACAAAATAGATAATTGTGATGTTCTACATTTTACTTATGATCATCATCAATTTACATATCTAGGAAAAATATAAACTTCTACAATTATTCTATAATACTTATTACGTGATAATAGATAAATAAAAAGACTTCAATGTTATAGATATTCATAACATATGAAGTCTTTTATTTAGATAGCATCGTAAAACAGGGAAGAATTAATTATTTGACACTTCTTTTTCATAGATATTTCAATCAAAAAACATTTTTTAATTGAAAATCCATCTCAACGTTTCTGGCAACATTGAACTCCCATACTTTAAATTATGTCCGCCTTCAGTTAAATGAAATTGATATTCATAACCCATATATTCTAAAGATGATGCCATATATTCATTAGCTTGTTTTAAATCACCAAAAACAATATTTAAATCCTTTTTACCTGCAGACATCCATATTTTGAGAGATTTCTTATTTTCTTTTCTAATTAAAGTAGGAAATACCTCTCCACCACGTATAGCAATGAAGCTCCCACTATGTGAGATAACATTTCCAAATAAATCTGGTCTGTTCCATGCTGCATTAAAAGCAGCAATTCCACCAGAACTAAAACCACAAATAATTCTTTTTTTTGCATCTGTGGTAATTAAATATTCTTTTTCAATAAGAGGCAATAACTCTTTTTCTAAAAAAGAAACAAATTGACTATCTGCTTTATCATATTCAAAACTACGATTATCATTTCCACCATAGATAGGCAAACCTGGCCCTTTATCCCCTGGTTCAAGAAAAACAGCAATAGTTGGTGAAATATCACCTTTAGATATTAAATTATCTAATACAACTGGTGCATTGGCATGTTTAATATATGAGTGCCCATCTAAAAATATAATTAAAGAAGCTGGAGTAGAGTCATCATAATTTGCAGGAATGTAAATTTTATATTTATGACATACTCCTGGATAAATTTTTGAATCTGTTAAACAACGATCCAAAAGTGTACCTTTTTCTACGCCCGTTTTAATTAAAGAATCACCACCCAATTCATAAGGTTCGTCTTCTTTCGCACGTTCATAACTTATCTGATCTTTTGAACTAATATTTAATTTACTCATAAAATCTACCTCTTTTCTATAATTATCAATCAAGAACTTCTACTTTTAAGTTTTTAAAATAACATTGAGAATCAATATGTGTATTAAAACCAATACGTCCTGCTTGTGGTGTATGTTGTAATTTATTTACTTCTAATACAAGTTCATTATTGACCCAAAAACGTGCATGATCATCAATAAGTTCTGCTTTTACATGAGCCCATTCATCTAAAGCAATTGTTTCTACAGGTGCTTCAAAATCATTAATTCCATGTTCACGATAATAAGACCAAATATATCCAGGATAAGCAAAATATTGACATCCATGAGCTCTTCTAAATTCATTAGTACATCCTTTACCATTTGTTGGACGAATATAGAAACCTTCAAATTCTCTATCTTGATCATCTATTCTAAATGCAATTCCAATAAATCCTCTTGCTGCTTCCCAACAATCAGGTAATAACTGAGATTTCATATCACATTCAATAATCCCATTTTTCATTTTTAAGTCATTGATTGTAACATAAGAATTTGTATCATCTTCTTCAATCTTTTCATTTTTAACGGATTTAATACCTTCATCTAATACTTCTAAAGTTGTATGTAAAGCTGTTAAATTATTCTTTGTTAGAGGGATATCTTTTAAATAAGATATTGCTTTAGCGACAACTTTCCCTTCTTGTGTCAAGATTTCATTATCTTTAATCATTAAAGCATCTTGATGAGATACGATTGCTTTTGATGATGTTTCATCAAACCATAAAGTTCCTTCATAAGAAGATATTGCAATATACCCTTGATCAGGTGCTGTTAAAGAAGCAACTTCTAACTGATTGATTTCATCTTGTGTATATTTTTGTTGTGTAGCTGGATTAATAACATCTTGTTTTAAAAATAAATCTGTAAAATAAATTGTTTGAATGTTTAAATCTTTGTTTTCTAATTTTAAGGCAATATATGTTTTATTCATTGTATGTCCTCCTCTTGTAATATTTGTAGTTACATCTTACACACTTAATATATTCTTTCTAACGTGTAATGTCAATGGTTACATGTTAGAAAATAAAAAAATTCAGCATTACACCGAATCTTTATCTATCCAATATTTAAAATCATCCATCACTTGATCTAATGTGATGCTTGCCATTTCTTTTTCCATTGCATTTTGAATTCGATCAAGTTTTTGATCTAAAACAACATGAACATGACTACCTACTGGGCATGCCTCACATGGTTTTTCATGGAAGTGAAAAAGTGATTCTTCTGGATTACATTCTACCGCTTTATAAATATCTAAAAAAGTGATTCCTTTTAAATCCTTTGCTGGTCTGACTCCTTTAATTCCTCTCGATACTTCAACAAGTCCTGCTTGTTTTAATTGTTGAAGAAGTTTTCTAATAATGACAGGATTGGTTCCAATACTTCCTGCCATAAATTCACTTGTAACCTTTTCATCTTTAAAATGATCCATACATGCAAACATATGAATAGCCATGGTAAATCTTGAAGAAATTTGCATCTTTTTTTCACCCTTCCTTGTTTCTATATAATTGACAAGTAGTTAAATAACATACTATAATGTACTTGGAAAACGAGAGTAATCAATAAGTGGTTACGTCTTGGATTTTAGTTGACTAAAATAACTACCTCTTCAGTCGCCAAAACTTTGAAGGTAGTTATTTTTTTGCATTATTTTCTATAATGTATAGAAGTAATTTAATAACAATACTTATTATCGACATCATTAATGTTAGTGTAGATAACATAATCATGATAGCTTCATAAGTTTTCCATCACCTCCGTTTTTCATATTTCCCTAAGGATATCTATGTAAACGAAGAATACGCCCTTCAATCAATGCGACCAAGGATAACCACCTATCACACGATAACTCTCGCAACAAGAGTATAACATATTTTTATTTAAAAAAAACTTATAGATTTTCATCTATAAGCCTTTAGATCTTATTTTTTCCATAGTCCATGAAGATTACAATAAGCATACACTTCTTCTACTTCTTCACCATCTAAGATTTTAAAATCAACACTTGGTTTTTCTCCTGGTTTTAAGTATTTTCTTTGAATACCATTATCTGTTTTTAAAGAAGCCCATTCAATCCAATGTTCTGCCGTCATTGGATGTTCTACTTCTCCAATAACTACATGAACAGTATCTCCTTCTACTGTATAAACAGGAATATGTTTTTCAAATGCAGCATCTTCTATACCTGCTTGAAGTTCTTTCATAACTTCTCCACAACATACAACAGGGACTCCTTTATCTTCGACCTTTTCAATCACATTTCCACAGTGTTTACAAATATAAAATTTTTGTTTCATAGCCTTTTCCTCTTTTCTATAAGTAGTAATTATTCCTATTTATAATATAAACTATTTCTTTCTATTAAGCAAACAATATGCATCTAATAACAATCCCAATTATAACGAACATGCCTAAAATCTTTATTCTTTAAATCATCTTTAGAAATAAAGAAATTACCGACACCTGAATCACCCCATAAAATATGATCTTGTGAATCAAGTTGAAATAACAATATTTCATCACTTTCTTCTTGACGAGGATCATATTGTGTAAAGAAAGGATACCCTCCTATTTGACAAGGAATCAAAGTAAATAAATCATTTAATTCATCCATTACTTCATCATCTTGCATTTTTTCTTTTAATTTTTCATCTAAATAAGTATCAACAACTTGCTCAAAATGAATATCGCTCATTGTTATGACTTGTTTATCTAAATGAGCCTTTAATAAAAAAGTTGTATCTTTTTCTAACGGAAGGTCCGTATCTTCACTCCATTGAAACTTATAAATACATGATTCATCTACTAATTTTGGTACTTCTTCTAAATAACGTAGACACCACCCTGATTGAGTATATTCATTATCAAAGTCTAATCCATAAACCCCATCATCTCCACTAATAAAGATTTGAAGTAATCCCTTTTTTGGAAAATCTTTTATATGAGGTATTTGTTCAAAATTTATTTGTGCTAATAAATATAAAGGTGCTCCCGTTTTTTGATTTACTGGAAGATTTTGATCTTTTGGTACATAATAAGCACCACCTACTTTACTATCAAAGATATGTGTTTCTTTTTCTTCTAATACAAAACGTACATATTCAATTTCACTTACTTCTTTTAATCTTTGAAAGATTCTTTTTACTGGTGGTTCTTCTTTAAAAACCTCTTGTTTATTATTTTCTTTTTTAAATATTTTATCTAAAAATCCCATAGTAATTCCTCCTTTATACTATTGTATCAATTAAATAATATTTAAAAAGAAAAAACTAATTTTTTAGCGAATATATATGTTGAAAGGAGATTCAACATATGTATTGTATAAAAATAATATTAGGAGGATTTACTTAAAATGTCCTCTATTCAAAAACAACTTTCTTTATTATTTGATAAAAGAAAGCAAAACCTTGTTGTTGACTATTTTACGTATCAAAGGATACGAACTCAAGTATTTAATTATCCCAAGAAATATCAAAATGGATATACTTACTATGTTGATTTAGATAACGATCTATATGAAATTTATGTTGAAAATAATGAACCTATCATCCATAATAAAATCAACAATTATGAAGAATGGTTAGATAGATTTGGTGATGAATTAGGAGATAAAAATCATGAAAAAAATAAATGAAACTCAGCGAAAAATAATTCACTTATTAAATGATTTTGGTATTGATCGTATAAGTATGGCTGGAATCATGGGAACATTAGAACAAGAAAACTTAAACGAAAATTCTTTCTTAAATTTTATCGAAAGTAAAACTTCTCTTACTATCGAAGATTGTACTGACCAAATATGGCGTATGAGAGGATGTTAAAAACAAGCTCGAGCGAGCTTGTTTTTTATTTAAATAAATCCAATTGTTCCCAAGGTTTGAACCTTGCATTTGTTCCAAAATGTCCGTAACTTGCGACATCTAAATAAATAGGTTTACATAAATCAAATCGATCAATAATCGCTTGTGGTCTTAAATCAATCGCTTTTTTTACCTTTTTATTCAATAACCAACTATCAATTGTTTCTGTATTGAATGTATCAATTAAAATTGAAACAGGATCAGCTAACCCAATAGCATAAGCAATTTGAACCTCACATTTTTTAGCATATCCTTTCGCAACAATATTTTTAGCAATATATCTTGCCACGTAGGCTCCTGTTCTATCTACCTTAGAAGGATCCTTACCACTAAAAGCGCCTCCTCCATGACGAGCATAGCCTCCATAAGTATCAACAATGATCTTTCTTCCAGTAAGTCCCGAATCAGCTTCCGGTCCGCCAACAACAAATCTTCCTGTTGGATTAATAAAAACAAGTGTGTCTTTTGTCATCAATTTTTCAGGTATAACAGGTAAAATAACTTGTTTATAGATATCCTTTCTAAGCTTTTCAATACTTACATTTTCATCATGACAATTCGATACAACAATTGTATGAATAAAATTAACATTACCATCGTCATCATAACTCAATGTGATTTGTGCTTTGCCATCAGGTTTTAAATAAGGCAAGATATTGTTTTCTCTTACAAATTGTAATCTTTTCGTTAAGTCATGCGCTAAAGAAATAGCTAAAGGCATATAATCTTCCGTTTCATCACAGGCAAAACCAAACATCATTCCTTGATCTCCTGCACCATTATCAATGGAATGTCTTTTACTTACTCCCATGTTGATATCTGGTGATTGTCTATGGATATCCACATCTACTTTGCATGTAAAGGAATTAAACACAGCATTTTTATCCGTATAGCCTATTTTATGTATAATTGCTCTAGCAATATTTTCATAATCTACATTGGCTGTTGTTGTCACTTCACCCATGATATGTACTTTATTCATAACAACAGTTGTTTCAATAGCCACATGACTATGCGGATCTTGTTTTAAAATTTCATCAAGAATCCCATCGGATATTTGATCACAGATCTTATCTGGATGACCATTTGTCACTGATTCACTTGAAAATAAATAACCCATCTTACTTACCTTCTTTCCATAATCTATCGGCAACAGGTTCCCATTTTTTAGCGTATTCATCGCATTTTGAACATAAATGTTCTGCTGATTCTTGATTTTGATAATCTGTATTTTGAGCTCCTGTTTCTTTGACCATTTTTCTTAATACTTGTGGATTTTCTAACATTGGACATGGTCTAAGTTGATTATCATTAAATGGTTGATTTTTATGATAAGCTTTAAATAAAGGACTTTGTAATGCTTCTAATAAGGAACAATCATGAATATTCACATTTGAATAGTGAATAAAGACACAAGGTTCAACATCACCTTTAGCGTTGATATGTAAATATCTTCTTCCTCCTGCCACACATCCACCTACATATTCAGCATCATTTTGGAAATCAATGGTGAATAATGGTTTTGTTGCTCTGAATTTTCTAATTTGATGATAGACATGTTCCCTTTGTTTAGGTGATACCATTAATTCAGGATGTGCATCATTTCCAACAGGCATATAGTGGAAAAACCATGTGAATTTTGCACCCCATTGAATCATCGCATCAAAGTATTCTTCAGATGTAATATCTTTTTCATTAACGCTTGTATAACAACAAGAAATACCAAATGGCAATTTCTTGCGTTTTAATAATTCCATAGCATTCATAACTTTACCAAAAACACCATTTCCTCTTCTTCCATCTGTTGCTAATTCAAAACCTTCTACTGAAATAGCAGGTATAAAATTCTTTACTTCTAACATTTCATTTGCAAATTCTTCATCTATCAATGTTGAATTTGTAAAAGCTAAAAAGATACAATCTGAATGTTTTCGACACAAATTCATTAGATCTTTCTTTCTTACAAGAGGTTCTCCTCCTGTATAAATATAAAAATAAATTCCTAATTCTTTACCTTGGGTAATAATTTTATCAATCGTTTCATAATCCAAATTCAAACGATGTCCATATTCAGCTGCCCAACATCCTGTACATTTCAAATTACATGCACTTGTTGGATCAAGTAAAATAGCCCAAGGTATATTACAATCATATTTTTCTTTCAATTCATTTTGATAAGTATAGCCTTTTAAACCTGCATTAATAATAAAGTTTTTAAAAATTGTTTTTCCAACTTCTTTATCTATATCTTTTAATAAATCTACAATATATTGATACCAAATATTACCTGGATCGTTAACAATTTCTCTTACAAAATCTCTTGCTGGTTCGAATGTATTTTTTGTATCCAGTTTATCTACAATATCCATGATTTTACTCATGTTTTTTTCTGGATTTTTTTCTAAATAATCGTATACTTTCATTACTGAAGTTTCTTCTAACTTATTAACTATCTTCATAACAACCACCCTTTCACTTCATATTTATTTTAATATTCATAAACCTTGTATAAAATGAGCAATAAAAAAGGAGTGTCCATATTTTGGACATCTCCACTTATTTGTACAAAAGCAACTGTAATGTATTCCCATTGAGATATTTTTTAATATTATCAAAATTATCTTTTAATACTTCTTCTGAAAAATCATTCGTAAACCAATTAATAACCATTCCAGTAAAAGCATAGGAGACAAAATTAACAACAAACTTTAATTCATTATCATCTATTGTTATATCTTTCATATTATGATCGATATATTGATAACAGATCCATTCAAAAATATCATTTAAATACTTTTCTATAATTCTTGTATCTATTGAATTTTGAATATGATATATAATATTTTGATTTTTAAGTATATATTCAAAAATTCTTATAAAAATTTCATCTGTATCATATTGTTTCATTTGTTCAATCAATATCTTCTTTTGATCTTCCAATAGATCTTCTAAAAGCATATAGATATCTTGATAATGATAATAAAATGTATTTCTACCAACACCACATTTATCTACTAATTGTTGAATAGTGATTTTTGATAAAGACTGACTTTCTAACATTTTAGCAAGTGTTTGTTTTAAGGCATTGGTTGTTAAATTGCTCATAAGATTTTCCACCTTTTTGTTAATATAGTTATTAAGATTCTAATGATTAAATTATCATAGATTTCTAATAATTAAAATAAACAATTTTATCTATTTGTACAAAAATGTTCACAAATACTTTATTTTTACTTACTATTCATTTTCAATATGTTCTAATGTCATACCCACAATCTTTTCTACAATATCTTCATTTAAAAGATAATACATATTTTTACCTTCACGTTGCTTTTTAACAAGCCCCCTAAAGTTGTCCCCTAAATAATTTGGCTTTCCCCCTAAATTATTTGGTTACCCTGTCAATATATTCTTAAAAAAACAAAAAAACCTTGATAAATCCAAGGTTTTTTAATAGTTATTATGCACCAACGTATGATAACGTATATTCTATTTGTATTATTTTTCTTTATAATTTGTTGATTTTTACACATTTTATTTATCATTTCTGTCTATTATTTTTATTTTAATAATTTTTTGATGTCATAATGATGTCATTTTTTTATTGTGATTCATTCCGTAATATTCCAATTTAATGCCATTATTTCATTAATTTATTACGAATATATTTTCTAAAGTTTTCACTTCCTAGTTCTTGTTTTTTGTTATAAAGTTCTTTTGCAACTTTTCCTGTAACATAACACATACGCTCTTTATCTTCATCTGTAATCGCATCATAAACATCTTGTGCAACTTCTTCTGGGGTTTCTAAATTATCATTGGGCATTAAGAATGCACTTTGATTTTTTAATAATTTTTCATATTCATCCATTGCTGAGATATCCATTTTAAAATTAGTTTTAACCACACCAGGAACAATTGTTTTAACATAAATACCATAAGGATATAATTCATGATAAAGCATCTCGCTCAATCCTGTTGTTGCCCATTTATCTGCTGCATAAATTCCATCTAAAGCCAGTCCCATTTCTCCTGCCAAAGATGTTGTTGTTAAAATCATTCCTGATTTTTTTGCTTTAAAGTAAGGAATAAACTGTTGTGTTACTCTGATCATACCTAATACATTTGTATCAAATGATTTTAGCATTGTTTCTTCTTTCATATCTTCAAACTTAGATTTCATTCCATATCCTGCATTATTAAACAAGACATCAACATCATATTTTTCTAAAACTTCTTCTACAGTTTTATTGATTGTTTCAGTTTTTGTAACATCTAAAGGATAAAGATGAACATTAGAATACTTCATTAATTCCTCTTCTTTTTCAGGTGTACGCATTGTCGCAATAACTGTCCATCCTTTTTCAGCAAATAATTTTGCTGTTGCTTTTCCAATCCCTGATGAAGAACCTACTATAAAAATTGTACTCATATTATTTTACCTTTCTTCTTTCATTGATCATTTTGTCAAACCATTCAACCCATTGTGGATCTTGATGGCTAAAAAATAAACTGTTATTTGTATTTAATGCTTTAATTTGTTCCATATCTTCTCCATTTAACTTAAAATTAAAGATATTAAAGTTTTCTTCCATTCTTTCTAGATGTGTTGTTTTACATGCAATAATGACTCCTCTTTGAATTAACCATCTAAGCATCACCTGTGCAGGCGTCTTATTATATTGATTACCAATTTTCACTAGAGTTTCATTTGTAAATAAACCATTTTTTCCTTCACCAAATGGTGCCCATGCTTCCATATGAACTCCATATTTTTTCATATTTTCTTGTGCTTCAAATTGTGCGTTTAGAGGGTTTACTTCAACTTGATTAACTGCCGGTATTACTTTTCTTTCAAATAAACAAATATCACTTAATCGATCTGGATAAAAATTAGAGACACCAATCGCTTTGATTTTACCTTCTTCATACAAATCTTCTAAAGCGCGATATGCTTCATAATAATCACCAAATGGTTGATGAATTAAAACAAGATCAATATATTCTGTTTTTAATTTTTTTAAAGATTCTTCTACTGATTTTTTACAGTTATCATATCCATAATTATCAATCCATATTTTTGTTGTAATAAACAGTTCTTCACGTGGTATCCCACATTCACTGATAGCATCCCCTACTTCACTTTCATTAAAATAACTTTGTGCTGTATCAATTGCTCTATAACCCACTTTTAGAGCATTTAAAACACATTCTTTTGTTTCTTCTTTAGGAATTTGGAAAACACCAAAACCTAAAATAGGCATTTCTACTCCATTATTTAATGTTACGTATTCCATATTATTCTCCTTTATTTTCTTTATTTAACTCTCTAATAACTTGAATAACACTTGATGAATCCAATGAACCACAACCTTTTCTTTGTGCTAAACGATACATTTGTAATCCTGTATTTAAGGTAAAGTTTGGCATTTGTAGATCATTACAACAATCCCTTGCAAGTTCAAGATCTTTGACAACTAAATCTAAAGCAAAACCTGGTTGATAATCTTTTTCTTTAACTTTATTCATTTTTCCTTTTAAAATCATATTATTACCAGAACTTGTTGTTACAACATTATAGAAAGTATCTTCATCAATTCCTAAAGCGTCAGCCATTGCTAGAGCTTCCCCATTGATTACTTGTGTTGCAAAAGCCATGTAGTTATTAATAATTTTAATTGCTTGTCCATTTCCTCTGCCACCAATAAAATGGAATGTTTTACCAATTGTTTCTAAATAAGGCATTAAGTTATTCTTTTCAATTTCATCTTTAGTTGCACCAATCATAATTGATAAAGCTGCGTTTCTTACTCCAGCTGGTCCGCCACTTACTGGCATATCATAATAATAAATTCCTTTTTCTTGTGCTTTATTTGATAAACTTACCGCTAAAGCAGGAGAAATCGTACTAAAATCCATTATTATTTGTCCTTCTTTACCATTTTCAAGCAATTCTTCAACAACAGGTTCAACTTGTTTAGGTCCAGGCAATGATAAACCAATAATATCATTATTTTCCATTAATTCTTTTAAATTTGAAGCAATACTTGCTCCTTCTTTTTGTAAATCTAAACATTTCTGTTGACTACGATTATAAACCATAACTTGTCCAAATTTCTTTAAAAAGTTTTCTGCCATAGGATACCCCATGTTTCCAAGTCCAATAAATCCAATTCTTCTTTCCATTTTTCATTTTCTCCTTAAGTAACGTTTCGTTACTTATATATTAAGTGACGATTCGTCACTTGTCAACACTTTTTTAATATGATATTCTATAAACAAAGGAGATTACTTAAATGGAATTAAACAACACACGTGCACGAAGTCCCGAAAAAAAGCAAGAACGTTTTAATCAAATCATGGCAGTAACAAATGATTTATTCTTAAAACACTCTTATCACGATATCACTCTTACAACTATTGCTAAGGCTTTAAATTGGTCTAGAGGCAATTTATATAAATATGTTAATACAAAAGAAGAGATCTTTTTAGAAATCTATCTTTCAAAACAAGAAGAATTCATTGATTCTCTTAAAGAAACTTTTGAATTAAAAAAAATAGACCAAGTTTATTTTGCGAATAAACTTAGTCAATGTTTTGAGCAACATCGTCTTTATTTACGTTACCATAATATTCTTGCAAGTATTATTGAAACCAATGTTTCTGTTGAAAAACATGCAGATTTTAAAATAAAATCATATAAACAAAGAGAATACTTCTTTGAATTGTTGCAAGTTCAATGTCCACATCTTTCATCAAAACAAGTAAAAATGTTATTTTTAACTTTAATGTATCATGCTTGTGGATTAGATTCACATACCCATGGAACAAAGCTATTAGAAGATGCTATGGCTCTTGCCAACTTAGAAATCTATTATGATGACTATTGTCAGCTAATGTCTAACTTTATCATCATGTGTTTAAATAACTTTAAATAAATTAACCACATTCTTTTATGAGATGCCCTAGAAATTCAGCTCAAAATGGTCATTTTTAATTCAAATTTTAATAATTTCATATACACAATTATTAACATTATTCATCATTAGGATCCATTTAATTTGATTCTTTTGTTTAAGTTCTTCAATAACATTCCACTTGATTTTATATTTTTCAACCAATCTATCATATAAATCATCAGCTTCTTTTTGTACTTTTAATAGATATTCATTTAATTCATTTTTTGAAAGTAATTTGAAATAGAGTCCATAATCATGTTTCATTACTTATAGAT